>JAFGHG010000065.1 GCA_016939345.1 Candidatus Omnitrophota bacterium | reverse complement strand
CTCAGAAAATCATAGAGCTTTTAGATTCAGGCGACAAAAGAAAAGCCTTGGGAGAAGCTGCTCATAAAAAGATTATAAAAGAGTTCAGCATCCAGAGGCAAGTTGAAGAATTCACAAATATTTATCAGCAAATCAATAGATAAGATCATGAGAGTTTTATTAATTTCCACTCAAGGCATCGGGGACATCATTCTCGTAACTCCGGCGATTAAGTACCTTCATAAACAGGGCTGTCATATTGATATGGTTTGTTCGGACAACGGCTCTCACCAGATAATTGAAGCCTTGGGATTGGTTGATAAGCTGTTCATATACAAAGAAAAACATAATTATTTTAGAAATATTTTTAGGTTACTCCAAGAGATATATGCCAGCAAGTATGAAAAGGTTTATGCTATGTATCCCAACGGAAAAAGAGAAAATATCCTTTCATTCCTGCTTAGCAAAAAAAATAGAGGCTGGGCGGTAAAAGGGAGAAACTCTCTTCGGCTTTTAAGGTGTCTAATAAGAGATAAAGTTTATCTCGATGAAAGCCTGTCTTGCCACAAAGACCACTATATCAGCAATAATTTAGCTTTGGTAAAGGCAGATGAGTCTTCGGCCGATCCAAGCCCTTTGATTGTGGTGCCGCAGGATATTCAAAAGGAAGCCGACAAGACTTTACATCAGGTAAAAAAAGATTTTTTTTTACTTGTCCATCCCTTTTCAAAACTTGAAAGAAAATGCTGGTCTCTGGAGAATTTTAAATATGTTTGCAGGAAACTGCTTAATGAAAAGTATCTGGAAATAGTGGTGGCAGGTTCGCCCTCAGAAGAAAAGTCAGTGGATGAATTTATTTCAGATCTTGACCAAAAGCCCAGAAAATTTGTCCGCGACAATATACTTTCGGCAGCAGCTGTCATAAATGATTGCGGACTTTTTTTTGGCAACGACAGTTCTCTGCTTCATATTGCAGCCAGCTTGAACAAACCGGCCTTTTCTATTTACGGTTTCAGCGAACTGCGCAGGGTTATTTATGGAAAGCGCAGTATTATTTTAAGCTGTGATTTTAAATGTTCTCCCTGCTATAATTTTGAAAACCCTCTTTATAAGGGAAAAGGATGTTCAGATATTAAATGCCTTCGAGCCATAGACAAGGAAATAGTTTTTAGAGTAATTGCCTATACCTTTGACAAGCTCAAGCAGGGCGAGAATATAGAGAATATTGATTACCTGCCGATATCCGGAGTCGAACGAACTGTCGTTCTCTGTTATGGCAGCAGAGAGCTTGTTTTAAAAAAGGATAATTAGAAACATTATGTGCGGAATCTGCGGCATAATTGACCCTAATGGTTTTAAGTCCGATCTCATAAAGAGGATGAACCAACTGGCTTCTCACCGCGGCCCTGACGGAGAGGGGTATTGGTTTTTGAAAGATTCTTTAGGGAGCCAGATATTATGCCTAGGCGGATTTAATGTTGATGGTAAAGCTATTTTAGGCCTTGGCCACAGGCGCCTGGCTATTTTAGACTTGAGCCCGGCAGGACTACAGCCAATGTCTGGCCAGGATAAAAAAGTCTGGATAGTTTTTAACGGAGAAATATATAATTATCTTGAATTAAAGAAAGAGTTATCTGATTTAAATTTTAATTTTGAGACCGCAACAGATACTGAAGTAATATTGAAAGCATACCAATGCTGGGGCACTGACTGTTTTAGGCGTTTTAACGGCATGTGGGCCATTGTCCTGGTTGATTTGAGCAAACGCTGCCTTATACTCTCTAGAGACCGGCTGGGAATAAAGCCATTATATTATTTTAACAAGGGAAATAAATTCGCCTTTGCCTCTGAGATCAAACAGTTTTTTGCCCTAGAGGACATAAGAGCCAAGGCCAACTTAAATGCTATAATAGAATATATTGATACCGGATATGATCATGCGCCTGATACCTTTTTTCAGGATATAAAAGCTTTTCCTGCTGGAAGCTGGGCCAGGTTTCCAATAGAGGAGCTAAGCGAGCTAAAAAGTAACAGCTTTTGGTTTCCAGATGCTGTAGAGGCCTCGTTGTTATCAAGGGGCAATGCCAGAGACAGGCTTAAGTCCTTGTTTGAAGATTCAGTCAGTCTGCGCCTGCGCTCTGATGTTCCGGTGGGTGTTTGCCTTTCCGGAGGGCTCGATTCATCTTCGATTTATGGACAACTCCAGAGGCTTAAACCAAACTCAGCGGCTTCGCTTCATTCTTTTTCTGCAGTATTTGATGATAGGCGTTTTGATGAAAGAAAATACATTGAGATCGTAGTCAATGCCTTTGCCGGCATAACCCATTATGCTTTTCCCAAGCCAGAGGGTTTTATAGAGGAATTCGACAACTTTATCTATCATCATGATGAGCCTCCGGGCTCGCTTATACAGTATGCCGGCTGGGTCGTCATGCGCATGGTCAGGGACAACAACGTGCCGGTATTGCTTAACGGCCAGGGAGGTGATGAACTTTTTTCCGGTTACTGGCCAGCATATTATTTATTTTTAGCACAGGCTAAGTATTTTTTTATTTTTAGAGCTTTAAAACACTTCATAAGCTCTATACTTCCAGGCGGGAACCCTTCTTTGGTCGGACAGCTACCAGCTTATTTACACAGATACCTATTTAGGAAGGAGAGAAAGGGCAGAGAAGTTCTTTTGCCAGAGCAAAAGGCAAGGGGTTTGAGCCTTAAAAAAAATTGGGTGCTCGCAGCCCAGAACATAAGCCCTTTCGAATACAGGATGCAAGAGATAACCCGAATTCATTTACCCAGGCTTCTTAAATGGGAAGACCGCAATGCAATGGCTTTCGGCATCGAAGCAAGGTTTCCTTTTCTTGACCACCGCTTAGTGGAATTTGCAGTAAGTCTGCCTGCAGGAATGAATTTGCAAAGAGGCTGGAATAAGCTGCTGATAAGAGAATCGTTTGCCGATATCCTTCCCGAGGCTATACGCTGGAGGCGTTCAAAAATAGGCTTTGAGATACCACAAACAGAGTGGATGCGTAATGAGCTACGGCCGGAATTTGAAAAATGGCAGGACAGACCGGCAGGTCAACTTAGAGACATAATCGACACCAGAATTTTTTTTGCTTTAGTTAAGAAGATGACCAGAATCAAAAAACTGCACAGAATGAATGAATGGCAAAAATTGATAGTCCGGATATTTTTGCTTGACCGCTGGTTTAAGCGCTTTAATGTAGATTTATAAAGGAAGAAAATATGGATTATCCCATGGTATCTTTAATCATGCCCTGCCGAAACGAAAAGGACTTTATCCGCAAATCGCTCGGCTCTTTTTTAAACACGCATTACCCCCTGGATAAGCTTGAAATTATTGTAGTTGACGGCTCAAGCGACGACGGGACAAGAGAGATAGTCGAAGAGATATCCCGGGAGCATAGCAATATCAGGGTCCTTTCCAACCCCAAAAAGTATGTTCCTTTTGCCATGAATATAGGGATAAGGGCCTCTCGGGGCGAGATTATAATCCGTGCAGACGCCCATACTAAATACCCTCCTGACTATATATCAAAATGCATTGAATACCTTGAAAAAACAGATGCTTGGTGCGTAGGAGGGCCGTTTTACAGCGAACCTTCAAAAAATACTTTAACCGCAAAGATAATAACCTATATTTTATCCAGCCCTTTTGGAGTAGGGACTTCTTATTTTCGCACCCATAAAAAATCCATGTATACTGAAACCGTACCTTACGGAGCTTTTAAAAAAGAGGTCTTTGATAAAATAGGTTTATATGACGAACGATTTATCAGGGCTCAGGATTATGAGCTGTGCCGGCGCCTGGCCAAACACGGCGGGAAGATCTTTATGACGCCCGAGATAAAAAACATCTATCATCCCCCCTCTAATGTAAGAGATTTTATCAGAAAGGCCCAGTTTACCGGTACGTGTAACGCCATAAATTTAAGATATTATGCTTATACCTTTCACTGGAGGCATTTCATCCCTTTTATTTTCTTTGCAGGATTTATAATATGTTCAATCCTGGTATTTATCGGAGCCTTTGCTTCTTTAGAATTGCTTCTTTTTGGTATTGCCCCGGTAGTTTTATATTTCATCCTTGCTTTTTCTGCGTCGATTGGCTCATATCTAAGAAAGAAGATACCTTTGGTTGCAGCGCCGTATATGACAGGGATTTTTTTCTTATACCACTTTATGTACGGCTACGGGACTTTTATAGGCATGATCTCTGCAGACCCAAAGGAAAGGCCGGTATCTAAACTTAAGAACCCGTATCCTTTTAAAAGGATATTCGACATTTTTCTTTCTCTGGCCGGAATATTTATGTTTTTACCTGTATGGGCTTTAATAATCTTTTTATATTGCCTCGAGAAAGAAAAGATATTCTTTATTCAGGAAAGAGTAGGAAAACTGGGGACCATTTTTAAAGTAATAAAGTTTAGGACAATGAATGACAAGGAGGAGGTAAAGAAAAAATTCCATAAGTTTCTTAGAAGCTCGGCGCTTGACGAATCTCCTCAGCTCATAAATATCTTTAAAGGAGAAATGTCCTTTGTAGGCCCCCGGCCCCTTGTGCTTAAGGAAGTTCTAGGCAGCCGGGTTATCCAGATCAGAGGAAAGTCTGTGCCTGGACTAACTGGTCCGGCCCAAATACTGTTATCCAAAGATGATGATCCGGAAAAAAAGGCCGGGCTTGATAAATGGTATATTTCTAAGATGAGCTTTCTCCTGGACATAAAAATTATTTTGGTTTCGCTGAAGATAACCCTGGGCAGGCGATGGGAATCAAAAGGCAAGAAGCTAAAGGACCTTTCTTTATTTGATGATATAAAGTACTAAGAAAAAAATTATTTGTGGCCGTCCGTTTATAGAACATAATAATCGTTGAGTTTTTTTATGAAAATGTTATAAAAAATATTATGGTAAAACAAAAAAGAATAATCATCGTTGGGGCAGGCCCCATAGGATGTTATTGCGCTCAACTCTTAAGGCTTAAGGGATACGAACCCCTGGTGATAGAGGAGCATCAGGTATTAGGCAAACCAGTACACTGTGCAGGCCTTGTAGGCAGAAAGGTAATTGATGAGATAAAAATACCTTTTCCTAAAAATTGCCTCCTCAATTCCATAAACTCCGGCAGGGCTCATTTAAGGAACGAAGTAGCAACCTTTAAAAGAAACAATGTTGCTTTTGTTATTGACCGGGAGAAGTTCGATAAGGCCATGGGCCAGAACTTAAATATCGTTTTCCAGACTAAATGCCTGGGGATAGAGGAAAACAAGACCCACTACATCCTAGAAACAGACAAAGGAGATATGGAAGCTGATATCATAATCGGAGCCGACGGAGCAAATTCTATTGTGAGAAGCTTTGTGGTCGGAGAAAAGACCACTTCTTTCCTGAAAGGTGTCCAGTTTCGTATGCGCTGTGCCCCGGCAAAGAGCGATATGGTTGAAATCTTCATTGAAAAACCTTTCTTTTACTGGATTATACCAGAAGGCCCTTCAATAGTCAGGGTAGGAATACTTTCCAGAAACCCTTACCACGATCTTATGGGTTTTATCCACGAGAGGGGGATGAAAGGAGAGATAATTGAGAAATTTGCCGGTCTTGTTCCTTTAATGCATTTTACTTCTTTTTCCCGGGGAAGAGTGTTTCTTGTCGGAGACAGCGCCTCGCAGATCAAACCACTTTCCTATGGAGGTATTTACATGGGCATGAGAGCTGCTGAAATCCTTGCAGAATGCATTGGCAGCAAAAAATACGAGCAATATGCTGCTATTTGGGATAAGAGGTTCGGCAGAGAGGTAAATATTGCGCTCAAGGCCAGGGAAATCTTTCACAAATTAGACAACAAGGAATTGAAAAAAATCTTTTCTTTTGTCAGAAAAAAGGTCGCACTAATAGAGCAGAAGGGAGATTTTGAAAACCATTCTTCGATCGCCTGGGAGTTTTTAAAAGACCCCTACGCCTCAAAAGAAATAATCAGTATACTTTTAAAGATCATTAAAGCCAGCTTTAAAAAATAAGACATGAAGCCGTTAACCTTACAAGGCAAAACCATAATGCTTCTTTTGCTTTTTACCATAGCTATAATTGTAGTTTTTGTAGCTGTCCAGCTTTGGCATGAGCTGGAAATAATCAACGCCTATAAGGAATCGGAAGCCCAAATCCTGACCCTTACCGTAGAAAATATCTGGGAAAAAATCTCTAACCTTAATACCCCTCAGGAAATGAAGATAATCCTTATCCAGAAAAAGCTCAATTCTTTGAAAGAAAAAGATACTATCCGCGAGGCTTATATATTTGATAATTACGGAGAGGTGGTGGCTTCTACCGGGAGCAAGATTATTACGGTAGAAAGGAAAATGCATGACATCTCTATCCTGAACAAGCTAGAGAAGGGAGAATCGATAAAAGGAGAGATGACCATTAATAAAAAAAACCAGGAATTCTCATTTTACGTGCCTTTGGAGGGTTCAAATAAAGACAGCGGTCTAATAGTCAGACTGTTTTTTTCCCTAGGCACTTATGCATCCGCCCTGCAGAACGTTCTTCTTCCGGCAGTAATAATCGGTCTAGGCATCGGCTTGGTAAATATATTTTTGGGTGTGTTTCTTTCTAAATTGTTAATCGGGCCCATACAGTTTTTTAATGAAGCAGCCAGCAAGATTGCTTCCGGGCGTTTTGATTTAAGGGTGCATGTAAAAACCGAAGACGAGATAGAAGAGTTAGCTGACACTTTTAATTATATGACCGCAGAGCTGGTTAAGATGCAGCAGAGGGCCATGAACGCTAATCCTCTTACCAAGTTACCTGGTAATATAGTTATTATGGAACAGATAAATCAAAGGATATCGCAGGGCGTAAAATTTACGGTAATCTACTGCGACCTCGACCATTTTAAAGCCTTTAACGATAAGTATGGCATACATAAAGGAGATGAGGCAATAAAATTAAGCGGCGATATCTTTAAAGAAGCAGTAAAGAGTTGCGGCAATACCGATGATTTTCTTGGTCATGAAGGAGGGGACGACTTTATACTTATAACCACCCCGGATAAATCCCAAGCAGTAGCAGATTATATCATTTCTGAATTCGATAAAAGAATACGTTCCTTATACTCTGAAGAGGATTTAAAAAGAGGTTATATTGCCGCTCATGACCGGGACGGGACAGAAAAGAAATTCCCTATAATGAGCATTTCTTTAGCCGGGGTAACAAACATGCACAGGGAAATAACCTCTTATGCCCAGGTAACCAATATCGCTGCAGAAGTAAAAAAGAAATCAAAGTCAATCGAAAAGAGCTACTTTACCCTGGACAAAAGAACCAATTAGTAAACAAGATTTACCTGCCAAGAATTTTTAGAAAGTTTAGTAAGGCTAGCAATTAGAAGGGTCACAGAAAATTACGCCGTCTAAAGTGGGGTCTCTTCCTTCGATGCCGAATTTTTCGTTTATCTTGTTTAGAAGTTCGCTGTCGTACTCGTCAGGGTTGTCTTCTTCAGGAATGATGCCGGTTTCATCGTCAGCATCGTCATCATCATCGTCATCATTTTGGCATACCCCGCAGTCGCTAACACAGCTGTTGCAGTCCTCGCCATTATTGCAGACACCATCTCCACAGCCTACGAAATCTTCATCGTCATCATCAGGGCAGGTACCGCAGTCAATGGTGCAATTTGTGCAGTCTTCGCCTATTTCAGTGCTGCATGTCCCGTCTCCGCATACAAGGCATTCTCCGCAGTCCGAAGAACAATTACTGCAGTTTTCACCAGCCTCTGCGCTGCATGTCCCGTCTCCGCAATAAGGACATTCTCCGGCATCTTCTGGGCAATTACTGCAGTTTTCACCGCCGGTAACTTTACCGTCACCGCAGCAGTCAGCAGGGCATATTCCGGCAGAAGCTTCATAATCAGAGCATATTCCGTCACCGCAGCAGTCAGCAGGACAATAGCTGCCGCTTAAGTTTTCTGAGGATTCACAAGTACCGTCTCCGCAGTAGCCTCCGCTATGTTCTTGAGCATAGGCAGAAAAACCCAAAAGTGATATGCCCAGACATACAACACCTATAATGGGTAAGCTTTTTTGCATTATTGCCCTCACACTTAAAAGATACCATAATTTAATTCAGATGTCAATGAAAGCAGATGATATTAATATTCTTAACTCCTTGATCCAAAGTGAGTTAAAAATATTAACCAAGCGGGGACATTAAACAAATGGCCATTAATCGTTGTATTTAAGCTGAATTCCTTTATAATAAACTACTAAATATATTTTTAATATTTAAGTTATTATGAGCGAAATGTTCAGAAAAAAACCGTTTTTCCTCAAGAGCCTTCTTCCCCTGTTTGTAGCCTTTTTTGCAGCTGCCGCCTTTTTCATAAGTTATAATAATTACCTGCTCGATAAATCTCTGGCAAATTTAAGGGTTTCTTTGAAAAAACTTGAAAGAGCTGAAGAATCTGATATTGCCCAGACAGTGAAAGATATACTTGACGATACTTTTATCATGGAGGTAGTAAGGGAAAATCTTGACGCCACCACTCTGGCTAAAATCGAATTTACTACCCAGATAGTCGAAAGGGTTTCAGAAAGCGGCGATGAACTTTTGCTTGAGGATGCCTTAGAATTTTTAAGAGACGTTATTGAGCGAAAAGAAGGAGACAGGGCTGCCATAGCCAATACCCTAGATACGGTATTGATAAACCTTAATCCTGTCCAGCGCAAGGAAAACAAAGCAAGCATTGAAAGAAGTATAGAGAGCCTGGAAAAAAGCCTCCTGAGTGCCCAAGGATTAGGTTTACAGAAAATCCACTTTGAAATAGCCCGTCATCAAATGCTGCTTAAGGAGTGGACTAAAGCCTTAGAAAATTTTGATAAGATACAAGAGATCGATTCAGACAGTACCGTAGCTAAACAGGCCATGTTTTATTCAGCCATAGTCCATAAATTTCAAGGCGATTACCTGCAAGCCAAAGAAATATTCAGTCAGCTTAAAGGAGACCTGTCTGGAGAAATGCAGGCCTTAACATCCTTCGAAGAAGGCGACACTCTTTATCGGATGGGCCAATTCGATGCAGCTGCAGAAATCTTTGAAAGTGCCTTCAGAACAGACCCTTCTTTAGAGATTAACCAGATAGCCCAGTTTCGCGCAGGCTACATAAGGATACACGACTTAAAAAGGGTCAAGGATTTTGATGAAGCTTTTGGCCGAGGCCCGGGCATCAGGATAGAAAAAATCACTGATTTTGAGCCAGGCGAGATAAATAAATTTTATAATCTGGTGGTAGAAGAAAAAACACATCAGGACTTATTCGATTTAATAGAAGAAGCGCCGGAAAGCAAACTGGTGCCTTCGATCGCAAGGGCTTACAGAAACAGAGGTTATAATCTGGCTAGACAGGGCTTTGAACTTTTCCGCAGGGGCCAGTATACACAGGCTTTCAGCAGATTTATATTTAGCGAGGAACAATTTAATCTAGCCATACAAATCGAGCCAAACGATGCCCTTGCTCATACCGGCAAGGCCATAGCCTTGTTTTATCTTAAAGACCCAGAATCTGCCCTGGAAGAAGCGAGGCTTGCCAAGAGCCTTGATTCTAAAAACTCTACAGTTCTTGCTAATCTTGGTTTTGTCCTGGCTGAAAACTTGATGGTTGATGAAGCAATAGAGGAGTTTACTGCGGCCCTTAAGCTTTCGCCCAACTCATCTATTTTAAATTACAATCTGGGAACTCTTTATATCATAAAAGGAGAGAGAGAAAAAGCCATCACCAGCCTTAAAAAAGCACAGCTGATCGATCCAGAGATGGTGAATACACTTAATAATATCGGATATGTGTATTTATTGGAAAAACGCTATAGGGAGGCAAAACGCTCTTTTGAAAGAGTTATCAGCCTTCAGGAAGATTATACTGAGGGCCGCTATAATCTGGCTATGCTTTTGTACAATCTTGGCAGGTATGAGGAGGCAAAAAAACACTTCCAACGCCTGCAAAGACTGAGGCCATCTTACCGAAAGACCAAGTGGTTTTTATCCGAGATAGCTGAGAAAGAAAAAGAGGGTTTTTTGCTTGAATAAGCTCTTTTGATTGATTGACACAAATATATCATTTTGTTATACTTAAAATATGTTTACCAGAAACAGAAGAAAGTTTTTGCGTCTTAGCGCCCACCACTTAGTCAAATACAAAATAGCCAATAAAACAACTGTTTGTTTTGCCCGCAACATCAGCGCAGGAGGATTGTTGTTATATACACAGGAAGAGATAGCCGCTGGAAGCATATTAGAGATTATTATTAATTTTCCCGGCAAACCAAAGCCGTTAAATCTCAGCGCCAAGGTATTAAGATCTAAAAATTTAAAGCAGATAGGTGGTTTTGAGGTCGGCTGTCAGTTCTTAGATATAGATAAGCCGACCCATGATTACATTAATGAGAGAATAATCAGAATTTTAGGCAAAGAAAATAAGCCTAAGTGATAGAGATAAGAGTTTTCTGAGTCGTCGCTAAAATAGTAGGGGGGAGTCTGTCTTTCTGCCTGCATAAATTTTTTATATGCAGATAGGGCTTAAATTAAAATCAAAGCTTGTTAAAGTATTATTTTTTTCTGTCTTATTTTTTTTAGCACCATTATCTATAAAGGCTAATGTAAATAGGCAGGATCTTATTGAATACAATTTAGACTATTATGAGCGCCAAAAAAAGACTCTCCAAGAGCAGAAAGAAGCAAGAGATAAAAATGAGGCTGCCTTATTAGATAAGCAGAAAGCCTCAGCTGATTTCTGGAAAAAAAGAAGCGACAGGATAAAAAAATTCTTAGACAGCATGCTTTATACTTTTACCTATACCGCAAAGTATAGCGACAATTTAGGCAATACTAACGGTGGTCAAGAAAAGGATACCTCTACCCTGGCTACTTTAGGTGTTAATTATGTGCCCAGTTCAAGCTCTAGGAGAAAGCAAAGTAAAACCGACGTTTTCTTTGATTATGAGGGTAAAGGCCTTTTTATGAGTACTGGAGCCGAAGGAAAAACAAATGTGCATTCTGTGAGATTTGGAGTCGATCAGGACCTGACCGACAATTACAGCCTAAACGCTAATTATCAAGGGACCAACCAAAAGATAGTAACCAGTTCGGGAGAGAATAAAGAGTATTCTTATAATGTAAACCAGACCTACAGGGCAGGCTTTAACGCTGATTGGACCCGCTTTCCCTGGTCTTTTAATTATTCCTACAATCGTTCACGCCACGAAAAAGCCTTTAAGGCCTCTGACACCAACACCACCATATTTGATATTAACGGTTCTTTTAAGATCTCAGCCAAGACTGATTTATTATGCGAGTATACAATGGGTGAGGTTGAATACCCCCATGCTAAAGAGAACGATAATACTTATGAGATGTTTAATTTTGGATTAAGAGGAAAGATTGCTCCCAAGGTTATTGGTATAGCTAAATTAAGCTGGGGGACATATAAATATCTTATGAGCGATTCCGAGGTAGAAGAAAGAGCCTTTACTTTGAACTACCGTCCGTTAAGCCGGCTGATGATGAGCTTTGCTCTTAACAGCAGAATCAGGGCAAGCACGTTCGGCACCACAGATGCTTCAGAGCAGTTATCTATGGGGCTCCGCTTGCGTTATTTGCCGCCGTTCAATAAAAGACTTACTTTAAACAGCAAAATTGTCTCAAGCACGACCACCATGGAAGACAGCAACAGGTCTGATGATTCCTGGTCTTTGGACCTAGGAGCCGATTATGGGCTTAATAGATGGATGAAGTTAAGTCTTAATTATGTTTATGACAATGTTGATTCAAACATACAGCTTAATGATTATGAAAAAAATGTTATTTCTTTAACCGGAACCGTTGAATTCTGATGAACAAAAAAATTTTTCTAGTTTTTTTTATCTTATTATTCGACGTTAGCCTTTTGCTTTCAGCCCAGACCGCTAAAGGTATAAGGCCGGGCCAGGAATTCGATATAAAAGTGGAGAATGAGCCTTACCTGAATACCAGGGTGAAGGTTTCGGAAGACGGCACGATTTATTTTCGAAATTTAGAGAGAGTAAATGTAGAAGGCATGGACTCCGCAGCCCTTGAGGAAAAAATACTTGGATTGATAGAAAAATACTACACCTTTATTGATAACCCAAAAGTGAGTATAAATATTGAAGGTGAAGAAAAACAGCCAGCTATTTCCGATGAAGTCAAAAAGGACTTTTTAATCCGCGAAGAAGCAGGCCTTTCTCTCCGGGTTCCAGGAGCAGAGCTTAATAAGGAACTCAAACCGACTTACCGTCTGAGCCCTCACGATGTTTTAGATATTTCTGTTTACGGAGAAAATGACCTTGATAGAACAGTAAGGATATCAGAGCAGGGCACAATTAATTATCCTCTTATTGGAGAAGTAGGGCTGAAAGGTTTAACCATAGAAGAGGCGGCTGATAAGATTGAATCCATGCTTAAAGAAGGTTTTTTTGTCAATCCTCAGGTAAGCATTATGATAAAAGAATATTCCAAATTTTCAGTTCTGGGCGAAGTAAACGGCCCCGGGACCTTTGAGCTTAAAGGCGCTTTGACGCTTGTGGACGCTCTGGTTTTAGCTGAAGGGCCCAAGGATAATGCAAACTTGAAACAAATAAAAATCATCAGGACATCCGCGGATAAAACCGATGAAGTTAAAGAATATATAGTTGATTTTGAAACAGAAGGAAGCACTTTTTATTTAAATCCTTTAGACAGAGTGGTTGTAGAACCAAAAGGGAAAATTTATATTCTTGGTGCCGTTGCCAGCCCCGGAATGTATTACATTACTGAAAAAGAGATGGTCTTAAGCGATGCCATTAGTTTTTTGGCCGGGGGCTTGAATGAGGAAGCGGATTCGACGGCAATAGAGATAGTGCGCAAACAGGAAAATAAAGATAAGACTTTTGTTGTGGATCTGGAGAAACAGGGGCAAAGCTTCCTGCTTTATGAACAAGATAGGATAATAATTAAAGAATACGGAAGCATTTCGGTTTTTGGACAGGTTGCCCAGCCCGGCAGATATCCTTTCAAAGAAGGACTGACTGCTGTAGATGCAGTAGCTCTTGCCGGAGGATTTACAGATGTTGCCTCGACCAACAATGTAAAGGTTATAAGAAAAGAACAGGGTAAAGATAGAGCCATAAAAGTTCCTGTAGGTTATATACTTAAATCAGGAGATACTTCCCGCGATGTTGTCCTTCGTGACGGAGACACAGTTGTTGTTCCGGAAAGCTGGTTTTAACTCATGATTCCTCCCTCAGATGTAAAAGAACTAAGTGTTAATGACTATTTGCAGATAATAGGCAAGCGGGTTTGGATAGTTATTGCAACGGTCGCCATTGTGGTCGGTTTTGTTTCCTACAAAAACTTTACCAGTGAGAAGCTATATGATACTAGAGCAACCGTCTTGGTATCAAGATCCCTGCCAAGTATCACCGGCAAAGAGGACGCGCTGTACCATCAGGGAGTTCCCGTGCGGGAAACTCAGATAATTCTTCTTGAGTCTAACTCTCTGGCAGAAAGGGTGCTGCAAAAATTAAACCTAAATAAAGATCCGGAATATATGAAAGATCCTAGCCCGGCCAGAAAGCTGCGTTCCCAAATATCAATCGAGCAGGTTGAGAAATCTGACATTATCTCTATAGTGGTCAGAGGCAATGACCCTTTAAAAATAACCAGCATAGCCAATGCCTGGGCCGAAGAATTTATAAGTGCCGACCTAGAAAGAAGAACAAAAGATGCAACCAGCGGGATCAAGTGGCTTCAAGAGCAGTTAGAAGAGTCTTTAAAAAAGCTTCAAAAAGCCGAAATGGAGCTTAATGATTTTCTTAAAAACAATAAAATTGTATCTATACCTGAAGTAGGCAAAAAGACAGAATTCGCCATAGATCACCTTAAAAACCAGAAAGTGAACCTGGAAAAGGAATTAATCGAGAGCCTTAATCTTTACAAAGAAAAACACCCTAAAATAATCGAAATCCAAAACCAGCTAAAGGCTGTGGAAATAAAGCTTAAGGAAGAGTCGGATAAGATGTTTGAGCTGCAGGAGAAGACTTTAGAGTTTAAACTTCTATCAAGAGAGGTGGGAACCCATAAAGACAGCTATGAACAGTTCAGGGACAGAATACAGGAGCTTGATATATCCAGGGAGCTTACTGCTTCCAACATACAAATAGTTGATCAGGCTCAGCCGCCCTCAAGCCCTTATTATCCTAATCCCCAGCGAGATATATCCATGGCTTTGGTATTGTCTTTGGCCTTTAGCATAGGTGTCTGCTATTTTATCGAATACCTAGATTCTACTTTGAAGTCATCAGAAGACGTAGAGCTTTATACAAAGATGCCTTTTTTGGGTTACACTCCGGCAGCTGAAAAGGAAGCAAAAGATCCGGCGAGCTTGGATTTAATATCTCATTCTCAGCAGTTCTCCCAGACCGCCGAGGCTTTCAGAAATGTCAGGGTGTCACTCTTGTTTGTTTCACCAGAGGATAATCCGATTAAGAGTTTTGTTTTGACCAGTTCGATTCCTCAGGAGGGTAAAAGTTTTGTTGCGATCAACCTAGCCACAGCTTTTGCCGCGGCAAAAGAGCCTACGATTCTCATTGATGCCGATATGAGAAAAGGAAGAATAGCTCATGTATTCAATATGGAAGGATCTAAAGGAATAACCAGCGTGTTGGCAGGGATGTGTTCCTGGGAGGAGGCTGTTGTTCAGACCCAAATACCGAATCTTTTTATCTTGCCCCGGGGAACAGTCGCCCCAAATCCGGTTCAGCTACTCAATTCCGAAAAGCTTAGCATAACCTTAAGGGAAGTCGAGCAGAGATATAAAAGAGTTATTATCGATGCTCCTCCTATTCTAAGCGTTGCTGATGCTTTGATTCTGGGAGCCAAGGCTCAAGGATTATTGTTTGTTATAAAGGCAGAATCCACATCTCTTAATCATATTCTGGAAGCAAAAAAACTGATCGAGAAAAGAGTCCAGATAATCGGCGCCGTCTTAAACGGCATCGACGTCAAGAAAGACCGCTACTATTACTACCATTACTCCTATTATAATCCTGAGGCCCTGAAGAAAACTTAGGAACAGTTATGGATAATTTATTGCCTAGAATTTATGAAGGAGCGTTGATTTTTTTGCTTATTTTTTCTTCGGTGTTCTGCGGGACCTTAAACCCGGTTCCTGCATATGTATTAAAACTATTTTTACTTATCCTTTTCTCTTTTTTTATAATAGATTTATCCAGAAAGCATGAGCCGGTAATAGTTTATCCCAGGGGAACTCTTGCTATCTTGTTTTTTCTTCTGATTGTTTTATTGCAGTGTCTTCCTCTGCCGTTGCCGATTATTAAAATAATATCACCCCAGACAGCATATCTATTTGAGAACTTTTTACCCAATGAATTTTCAACAAGCCCCCACGCTTTAAGCATATACCCTGCCATTACAAAAGAAGGATTAATCCAGTTTATCAGCTATCTAAGCATTTTCTTTCTTACCATCAACACTATAAAGACCAGAAAACAGTTTGAAAGAATATTTCTTTTCATAATAGCCTGGGCAGTTGTTCTAAACCTTTATGGGGCTATAAAAAGATATTTTTTTAATGCTGAATCAGCCTTTGGCCTCAGTACTTTTGGGAATCAGAACCATTTTGCCGGTTACATGGTGCTGATTACGCCCCTGGCTGCAGGATACGCTATTTACTGTAAAAACTTTTACAAGAAGCTCTTTTTTTCATTTCTCTGCGCTATGCTTGCGGCAGGGATATTTTTTTCTTTGTCCCGGGCGGCATTGTTGAGCTTAATCTGCTCATTTTTTTTGATGACAGGCGTTTTTTTTCTGGCGAAAAAAACAAAGTGGAGAAGAAATGTAAAAACAGTCTTTTTGATTATAATCATAATCATTGTCCTATTGACCGCTATCAGTTTAGAATCAATGAGGCAGAAATTGTCTATTACGCATAGGGGGTTGAACGAGCGCATTATCAGGTTTAAGGATGCTTTAGACCTGGCTAAAAATTTTCTTTTTTTCGGTGTTGGCCTGGGAAATTTTCGCTATATTTTCACCCGTTACAGGACTTTTTTTTCAGACCAGCTTCAATTCTATCTTCACAATGACCACTTGCAGCTTTTAGTCGAAGTCGGCTTGGCCGGCCTGATAAGCTACTGTCTTTTTTTCTTTTATGTTTTAAGATCTATTGTAAACCAGTTGTTCAGCCGCCGTGACCCTCTGGTAAAAAACATGCTTTTGGGCGGAATTTGCGGAATTTTTGCACTTTTGCTGGACAGTTTTTTTGACCTTGATTTTCATATACCGGCTATAGCCTTTATGTTTTGGTTTTTGTTAGGTCTGCTTTATAAATTTTCCTACACCCATTTTCGCAGCAATACTCCTAATAAATCAGAAAGCCAATGATTGCCAAGAAATTCAGCAAATCAGAATTTAGAATTATTGCCGCAATTATTCTGGGCCTGCTATTGATTTGTTTCTGGTCTGTATTTTTAACTCTTTGGGCAACAAAGATAGATGTTAAGGCATTATCTTTTAAGACCCCCAGCTTAAGATCGGAGAAGCTGATTTATTATAAAGATTTTTATCATAGGATTAACCAGGCGATAAAAAAAAATCCTGACAGAGCAGAGT
>JAFGHG010000064.1 GCA_016939345.1 Candidatus Omnitrophota bacterium | reverse complement strand
AATCTCTACCTTACCGCTGGTATGATACTCCAAACCTTCATTTTTTAAGCCTTACCGATTTTATTGATTTCTGTCATTCCAACAAGATAACTATTTTAAAAAAGTATTACCTGGGTAAAGATAAAAAGATTAATTTTCTGCCCAACCTTTTTGCCTTGAACGGCATTTTTGTAATCAGCGCATAATTTATATCTATGCAAAAATCTCTAGCAGAAATCGATTCTGTTATTCTGACAACATTAAAAAACGATGAGGGCTATACTTCCGGTGAAGGCCTGGCCCAGAAATTAGGAGTAAGCCGTCAGGCTTTATGGAAGCATATCGGCAATTTAACTGATAAAGGCTATGAAATAGTGGCGGTGCCTCATCTGGGCTATAAACTTATCTCTTCACCTGATAAATTTTATCCCTGGGAAGTAAAGCACAACTTAAAGACAAGATTTATCGCCAACGAAGTGTATTATCAGGATAGCCTGCCTTCAACCCAGGATTATATATGGCAATTGGGGTTAAAGGGTGCTAAGGAAGGCCAGGTGGTTTTTGCTGAAACTCAAAACAGGGGCAGAGGCAGGATGCAAAGGCAATGGCTTTCTCCCCGGGGAGGCATATATTTTTCCCTGCTGCTTAAGCCTGAGTTTCTTCCTTTAAATGATATACCCAAGATAAACCTTTTAATATCTCTTGCCTGCTTAAAGGCGATCGAAAGAATTACCGGCATAAAATGCCGTCTTAAATGGCCCAACGATATATATCTTAAAGATAAAAAACTTGCCGGTATCCTTTGTGAAGTAAATGCTGAAGCTGATAAAGTCCATTTTGTAGTAATAGGTGTTGGGGTCAATGTCAATTCTAAAGACCTGCCTAGAGGTGCGGTTTCCCTTTTTTTAGAGGCAAAGAAAATTTTTTCACGACTTCAAATAACTAAAGCCATACTCGAAGAGATTGAAAAATATTATCTTAAGGCCAAAGCTAAAGGGTTTTCAAAGATACTTAAAGAGTGGCAGAACCACTGTTATTTATGGGGCAAGAAAGTTAGAGTAAAAATATTCGATAAACTAATAGAGGCCGAAGCCATAGGCATAGATAAAAACGGCTACCTTATCTTAAAAAAAGAGAACGGCCAAGAAGAAAAGATCTCAGCCGGCGATATAATCAAAGCATAGGATTAGGAGATTCCGGCAGCCAGGTCTTAAATGTAAACTTTTATAATTGTTTAAGTTGACAAATACCTGCTCTATTTATATAATACCCCAAAGCTTTTTGGTCAATGAGGGTATTATTTCTTGCTTTAATCCTTCCTCTCTGCCTTAGCGCTGTATTTGCTCAAAGTATAATACTTGAGCCGATAGTCATCGAGCGAAACCGCTACAGCCATTCTTTAAAAGACAGCGAATATTTTGTTTACGATTATGAAAACGGATTCCCCTATTCTTCACAGGAAGATATTGTCGATTATTCCTCAAGCCTGGATTTGCGTAAAAGAACAGCTTATGGCCTGAGTCAGGATGTGTCTTTGCGCGGGTCAATATTTGAAGATACTGCCGTTACTCTAAACGGCATAAAATTAAACGACCCTCAAACCGGCCATTTTAGCCTGCAAATACCTTTAACCAGTGCTGATTTCGAAAGAGCAGATATTTTAAAAAACCCTCAAATCATCAATTTTACTCTAAAAAGACCCAAAGACAGCGGAGGATTGGTTAAAGCTTCTTTCGGCGAACACGCTCTTTGGGAAGAACTTATTTCCTGCAATTTCCGGCTTTCTGATATAAAGAACCGTATATCGCTTGAGCATAAGAGTTCAAAAGGGCACCGCCAGGATACTGATTTTGATATTTATAATTTCTCTTCACATTCTTTTTGGCAGAAAGATTTTCGCTATGCTGAGTTTATATTCGGCTCTACGATAAGAGATTTCGGCTTAGGTAATGGTTATGCCTCTAGATTTCCCAGCCAGCAGGAGCATATAACCCAGCAGTTTTACTCACTGATTGCAGGCATAGAGCATGAGTCTTGTCAATTAAAAAGCAGCATTTATTTACGAAGGCATACTGATAAATTTATCTTAGAACGCCACAACCCGCCTTTTTACACCAATTATCATACTACCTATGTATACGGAATGAATAACCGCCTGGAGTTCAGCAATTATACTTTTTTCAGTTTCGATATTGAACGCCAGAAAATAGACAGCACCAACCTGAATAAACATAAAAGACTGCGGAAGGGTCTTTCTTTAGGTATTGATGAAAACAGGATCGGTGATTTTATTTTCGATATACATGCAGGAGTTGATTATTATGAACACTTTGAGTTTATTGAGAAAGGCCATCTGGGGTTCGGCTATTTTTTAAATGATAAGTTAAAGCTGCGCTTTTCTTATGACCGGCTATGGCGTGCCCCTTCTTTTACAGAACTATATTATGTTTCTCCCAGCGACAGGGGAAATCCTTTTTTAGGTCTTCAGCGATCCAATAATTTTGAGCTGGGTGCGGATTTATCTTTATCGCCTGAGCTTGAGTTCTCAACAAGCTTATTTTTAAGAGACCAGTCGGACACCATTGATTGGGTTAAAAACAATCCTGCCTTGGTCTGGAAGGCCGACAATGTTGGCGATATAAAAGCATACGGTGTTGATGAGTATTTGAAATTGAAAATAAATAAAGGGGCGTTTGATGCACTATCTTTTGCTTATACTTATTTAGAACTGGATAAGGACAATACCTATAATTTTTCGAAATATGTTTTTGATTATAACAAGCATAAACTGGTAAATAGCTATGATTTTTCTTTCGGGTCATTGGCTTTTAAAGCCGTGGTAAATTTTATAAAACCTTTAAGGCGCAAAAACTATACAACCCTCGATTTGAAAGCCTTTAAGCAATTAGGCAATTTCTCGCTTTCTCTTGAGGGTACAAATATTTTCAACAAAGGATATCAGGAATCAGCCGATATCCCTTGCCTTGGCCGTTGGTATAAGCTGAGTCTTTCTTACGCTTTTTAACCGGCATAAAAATAATTAATTTCTTGACAGACAAGTTTATTAATATATAATTGAGACTCAGTCTCAATTAATATGAAAAACAAATCCCTTTTATCACAATATAGCATTCGTAAGACACGGCCCAGATTGCAGATAATCTCTGTTATAGGCAAGTTCAAAAACCGTCATTTCTCGGTTGAAGAAGTATTAAAGGGTTTGCGCCGGGGAAAATCTAAGGTTTCCCGGGCAAGCGCATACCGGGCAATAAATTTGTTTTCTCAGAAAGGCCTGTTAAGGCCCATTGATCTGGGCAAGGGCTTTCTTCTTTATGAACGGGCCTCCCAAAAAAGCCACCACGACCATCTTTACTGTATTAATTGCGGAAAAATCATAGAATTCAAAGATCAGTCCATAGAAAAATTGCAGATGAAAGTATGCCGCAAAAAACGTTTCCACCCCAAAAGCCATACCTTGAGAATCACCGGATTATGCAAGGAGTGTTTATGATAATAAGCATCGCTCAGTTAAAAGATGGCCAGGATGCAAAAGTGATATCTGTATGCGGAGGGATTAACTGCAGGCGCCGGCTTGAGAGCCTTGGGCTTCGCGAAGGAACCCATATTAAGAAGATCAAAGGTTTATTCAACCACGGCCCTGTGATCATAAAAGCCGGCCATACCCAGATAGCCTTAGGAAAAGGACTGGCCCAAAAAGTTATGGTCGAACTCCTAGAAAAAAATGAGCTGATATGAAGATAATTTTAATAGGCAATCCCAATGTCGGCAAAAGCGTGGTCTTTTCCCGTTTAACCGGAGCAAAGGTCATAGCTTCTAATTATCCCGGGACAACTGTTGAGCTTACAAAAGGATGCATGAGGTTTTTCAACCTTCAAGCTGATGTTGTAGATGTTCCTGGAACCTACAGCCTTGAGCCTACCAATAAAGCCGAGGAAGTTGCTGTAAAGATGCTTGATGAGGCTGACATAATAGTCAATGTCCTTGATGCCACCAATTTAGAACGAAACCTCTATCTTACCCTGGAACTGATCCAAAAAAAATCTGAGCCTTTAATAGTTGTTTTGAATATGTGGGATGAGACAAAACATAAAGGAATAGATATCGATAAAGATAAACTGGAGAAGATGCTCGGGGTGCCTGTGATAGCTACTTGCGGACTGACCGGCGAAGGCATAAAAGAACTGGTTCTAAAACTGCGTCAGGCTCACATACCTAACCCTAAAGATATTAAAGGTCCGATTTGGAATGAAATAGGCCATATAATCGAAAACGTCCAGAAACTTACCCATCGCCACCATAGTTTTATGGATTTATTGCAGGATGCGAGTATAAAACCTCCCTTTTCCCTTTTTATCGCTGCGGCAGTAGTATTTTTTTCCTTTATGGTCATAAGGTTTATCGGCGAGGGCTTGATAAATTATCTTTTTGACCCGTTTTTTGAGAACATCTATACTCCTTTATTGATGAAGCTGAGTATGTTTTTAAAGGAGACAAGTTTTCTGCATTCTTTGCTTATCGGAAATCTTGTTTCCGGCCATATTGACTACGGCGTGTCTTTTGGAATCCTTACAACCGGCCTATACGTGCCTATAGCAGCAGTCTTGCCTTATATTATAAGTTTTTACCTTATCTTAGGATTGCTTGAGGACTGGGGATACCTGCCTCGTCTGGCTGTTCTTGGCGATAGATTGTTCCACCGTTTAGGCCTTCATGGTTATGCTATCATACCAATGATTCTGGGATTAGGCTGTAATGTCCCAGGAGCTCTGGCCACAAGGCTTTTTGAAGAGAGAAAAGAAAAATTTATCGCCGCCACTTTAATGGCCATTGCTGTTCCCTGCATGGCTCAGACGGCAATGATAATCAATCTTCTTGCCAGATTCGGCGGCCAGTATATATTTATTGTATTTATAACTCTTTTTTTAGTCTGGTTGGTATTAGGCAGATTAATGAGCCGATTTGTCAAAGGACAGAGTCCCGAAATATTGCTGGAGATACCTCCCTACCGCAGGCCATATCTAAAGAGCGTTTTAAAAAAATTATGGATTCGTATAAATTGGTTTATCAAAGAAGCTCTGCCTATGGTGCTTCTTGGCGTAGCCATTGTTAATATACTTTATTTTTTAAGAGTAGTCGAATTTTTCTCTTTTATCTTTTCTCCTCTTCTGACAAAAGTCTGGGGCCTGCCAAAAGAAGCAATGGGCGCTTTAATAATCGGTTTTTTAAGAAAAGACGTAGCGGTCGGCATGCTTAGGCCGCTTAATTTATCAATAAGACAGTTAATCGTAGGGGCAACCATATTAGGATTATATTTTCCTTGTGTGGCGACCTTTACTGTGCTTATTAAGGAGTTAGGAATAAAAGATATGATAAAGTCAATCGCTGTAATGCTTTCGACGGCAGTGGTTGTAGGCTTTATGCTTAATGCATCTCTTTCTTTTCTGGGGATATAATACGGAGGCTTAAATGCGCATAAGTTCCAAGGTTGTTTTTTTAGGTGATGATCTTTTTCAGGCCAGACTGGAATATTCAGATGTGGTTATTCACATCGATAAGAAAAAAAAAGAGATAAAAGCTAAGGGACCGAATTCGCTTGAGATGTTTTTAAGCGCAGTCGGAGGCTGCATCGGAGCATTTGCCGAGCGTTACCTGAGGCGCCATGACATTCATTTTAGCAAGCTGGTTATTGAGGTAAGCGCTGACCTGGCAAAAGACGCGCCCTTGCGCCTGGTTAACATCAGAACAGTAGTTGATACTGATGCTGATTTAGGGGATAAAAAAGAGATCTTTAAGAAATTCATCAGCAACTGCCCTGTCCACAATACCCTGCTTCACACCAAAGAGATGAGCATTGATATTGCCTAGCTGCATTTACTATGTCCTTTCGGTAAAGGTTATGGTTACGATGCCCGTTTCGTAGTTTCCGCCAAATGCGCCTGCCAGCTGGGCAGGCTGGGACCCACCTAAATCTAAGATTT
>JAFGHG010000063.1 GCA_016939345.1 Candidatus Omnitrophota bacterium | reverse complement strand
TGCTCTGGGATGAATCCTGAAGGCGCCGAATATCTCGTCTTTTACACAAAAAAACGGTTCTTCCTGGCTTATCCGCAGCCAGAGATCATAATCCATAGCAAATTGAAGCGATTCGTTTAAAGGGTATCTCCTAACTATATCAGACTTCATAAACACGCCGGCCTGGGGAATAAGCCAGCCTCCCTTTTCCCACAAGGCAAGGAGCTTGTTGAAATCTGCAGGTAAAGCTTTATGGGTTTTCCCGGGCTCGTCGTATCTATTTTTGAAGAAGTTAAGCGAGGCATAAATTATGGGTTTAACTATTCTTTTGCCGTCATGCATAAGTTCGGCTACCTGCCTGAAAACATTAGGGTAATATAAGTCATCTGAGTTTATCCAGGCTACAATATCGCCGCTGGCTCTTTTAAAACCTTTATTTATTGCCTCGGACTGGCCTTTGTCTTTCTTGGTCTCCCAGTAATAAATCCATTTTTCATACTTTTTGATTATGCTTAATGTTTCATCGCTGCTGCCTCCGTCAATTATAATATATTGCAAGTTCGGGTACCCTTGAAGAAGCACTGAGCGAATAGTTTCTTCAATAAACTCGCCCTGGTTATATGTTGGAGTAACAATGCTTATCTGGGGCCAGAGAAAACCACCCGGCATTTTCTCGCTTATTTTCTTGCTTTCGCTTGTCCAAGGCCAACCCTTTTTACCTTCGGGCGGAGCCGGCAAATCTGCAAGCCTAGGACAACGAATGCTCCTGGGTTCCATCAGCTTTTTGGGCTTATCTCTTGAAACGTGCTTAAAGACCTCGATGGTCAATTCTGCGGTTTTATCCCAAGTAAACTTTTGTTTCCTTTTGGCTCCGGATGAAATCAACTGTTTACGCAGGCCTTCCTCTAGCATTACTTGGATAATACACTCAGCCATCTCTCTGGTATTGTAAGGATCAAAATAAACAGCGGCTTCTTTAGCTATATCAGGCATGGGCAAAGATCTTGATGATGCTATAGGAAGCATAAATTCCATGGCCTCGATTAGAGGTATCCCAAAGCCTTCGTAGATACTGGGAAAAACAAAAGCCCTGGCATTTGAATAAAGATTTATAAGCTCATTGTCTTCAATATAACCGGTAACTATGACCTTGCTTTTTAGGGTTTTGCTGCCCAGTCGTCTGACCAGTTCATTAGCCTTCCAGCCTATTCCTCCGGCTATTACCAGCTGAAAATTCTCTTTTTCTAATACTAATTCAAAAGCGTCGATTAGACGGGCAATGTTTTTACGCGGTTCGATAGTCCCTACAAAAAGCAGATATGGCCTTGTAATGTTGAACTTGTTTAAAATATCTTTTTCCTGCGGCCTTGGAGTTGAATACGGCATGTGGTAAGCTGCCAGCGGGATATTAAATACCTTCTCCGGGCTGACCTTAAATTCCTTAATAACCTGCCTTCTTATATATTCAGAGTTGGTTGTTATGGCTCCGCATTTTCTGGCATTATTAAAAAGGCATCTTAATCTCTTTTTATTATTCCAGGCCGGATGAGTAAAATCAGGAAACTTTATTGCTGTTAAGTCTGGTATGTATATAACGCTTCTTTTGTCTATAATAGGCGCTTCAAGGCACAGCCCCCAGATAACATCGGCTCTTTTATTGATCAAGGCCTTCTTTAAGGTGACCGGCCATATTTTTTTAAGTCTAGTTGGAAAACTTTCTATTTCGCAATTTATTTTAAGTTCAGCCTCCAAAGGAAAAACTTTATTAGAATTGCCGCGCAAGTCTTTTCTGTCAACAACATGCCAGGTGATGTCGCAATCAATCTTGTTTATGGCCCTGATAACGCCCAGCGCAGCATTTCCTATACCGCTTTGCTTAAACTGAAAAATAGATCTGTCGGGTAAATAAACTTTCATCTTAACTCTTGCCTTGATTTTTAAGCAAAAACAATCTGATTTCTAGCAGATTTCAGCCCGGCTGTTTAGCTTAAAGGGTTTGTTTTAAGACAAATTAGTAAAACTTCTGTTCTTCCCAGTATCTGAAGAAAATGCCTTTTCTGTCCAACAACTCCTTCAGCTTTCCTTGTTCGACTAACGAGCCCTCTTCCAAAACTATTATCCAATCGGCATTTTTTATAGTAGATAATCTGTGGGCGATAACTATGGTTGTCCTGCCTTTAACTGCCTCTTCAATGGCCTCTTGGATGAGCCTTTCTGTATGGGTATCAAGAGAGCTTGTGGCTTCATCAAGAAATAAAATCTCAGAATTTTTAAGCAGGGCTCTGGCAATAGATACTCTTTGTTTTTCTCCTCCTGAAAGCTTAACCCCCCTGTCTCCCACTGGTGTTTCCAGGGCTTGAGGCAATTTTTGAACAAAATTCTCCAGCCTGGCTTTTTTTATCACATTCGATAGCTCGTCTTCATCTACTTTGCCGTCTAAGCCGTAAACTATGTTATTTCTCAAGCTGTCGTGAAACAGGAATGTCTCCTGGCTTACGAAAGCCATGTGTTTTTTTAGCGACTTTAAAGAAAACCTCTTTATGTCAGTGCCGTCTATGAAAATCGTCCCGGCGGGGACTTCATAAAAACGCATAATAAGGCTTATTAAAGTAGTTTTGCCTGAACCGGTTGGTCCGACTATAGCCGTTACTTTTCCTTTTTTGATTTGCAAACTCAGATTTTTTAAGACTTTGATCCCCTGAAAATAGCTGAAGGTCAAGTTGTTAAATTCGATTTTGTCTTGAAATTTTGCTAAATTCAAATCCCCGGATTCTATAAAAAACTTGTCTTTATCGTCCATGACTTTTTCGATCTCTTTGATCGGGCCAACTGCCCTGGCTAAGTATCCGCGAAAGACATTTAAGGTGCTGAAATAGGGAACGCTCTTTCTGGCTAAAACAAAAAATA
Source organism: Candidatus Omnitrophota bacterium (assembly GCA_016939345.1). Taxonomy (GTDB): domain Bacteria; phylum Omnitrophota; class Gorgyraeia; order Duberdicusellales; family 4484-171; genus JAFGHG01. The sequence goes on along the minus strand of JAFGHG010000063.1, from coordinate 1,758 downwards.
TCAAATACCCTGCTGCTTCCCCGGCTTGGCTTTTTACAAAACGAAAGGCCACAGCCGATATCAGCAAAAGTAAGCCAGTAAGCATGATTATCTCTTGCAGGGGGTTGAATAATCTATTTTTCTTGTCCAGACTGATGTTTAGGTTTTTGAGTTCTTCATTATAATATTCAAATTTATTCTTTGCCTCCTCTTCTTTATCATAGGCTTTAACAAGCAGTATGCATGAAAGTATATTAAATACTTCCTGGCCCAGCCTTAAGCAGACCTCGGCATGCCTTTGGCCCGTCTTTTTGATTTTTTTGACCACCCATTTAAGCGCGATCCAGAGAGTAGGAAATATTATCAAAGAAAACATTGTCATCTCCCAGGAAACCGAGAACATGATAACCAAATAACCTATTACTATGGAAAGGCTTACTGCCACCTCTCCCATGACCTCGAAGATTTTTGCTATTTCATCGACAAAAATAAGGAGCTGGTCAACATAGCCCTGGCTGGTCCGGTCAAAATAGAGCTTGCCAAAACTTAAATACCTTTTAAAAAGGTGCTTTTTTAAGTTAAGTCGGTAATCTTCTTTCTGATATATAACATAGACCATAAAGAGGTAATCAAGAACGTTTTTTATTACTGCTGAAATAAAAATCGTCAAGATTAAGAGCAAAAAAAGATAAGTATCGTTTTCTCTCTCCAGAAGGTGAGGATAAAGAGCAAAAAATTTGTTAAAGACAGGGTAGTTTCCCATAAAACTAAAGTCTTTCTCTATTACTCCTTTGGCCAGGGGAACAAGCAAAGCCAGGCTTAAGCCTTCAAAAAAGGCTATGACCAAAGAAGAAGCTATCTGGGATATAAAAAACAACGGCTTTATCTTCATGACCCGGGCAAAATCTATGAGTGTCTTGAGCAGGTTTGGCTGGTAAGTTTTATCGGTATCTCTGTTTTCTCTCTTTTTTCTGAAAAATTTCATGGTTTTAGCCCTCGCTCCTATGTTTTATGACGGCCAGATATTAATGGTTGATAAAATTTTTATCACCCATTTTCCTTAATCTGGATACTCAACGCTAAACAGGCCTTTTCCGGCTATTAGAATAAGTATGAATCTGGATATGATTACGAAATCCAGAAGCAAAACTCCGATTGTTGAGCGGCGTATGCACTCCTTGGCATATACTCCGTCAAGGGTGTTGAGTATCTTTGGTTTTGCTTTGTAGTTGCTGGACATCTCTTTAAATAAAAAAACATGCTTGCGGTTGTTTTTGCAGGCCTGAGGTACCCCGAACAGACCGGCCCTCATTATATTTCTGTAAAAACAGCCCTCTCTTAGCTCTTGATCAAGTTCTCTTTTGATATGTGGCCGGGGGCCTACAAACGACATCTCGCCTTTAAGAATATTAAAAAGCTGCGGTAGTTCATCTAAATACCATTTTATAATAACCTGGCCGGCGGGAGTCCTTTTTAGATTAAAGGTTATTGAACGCGAGCTAGGCCTCTTTTTTATCCATTCAAGTTCTTTGCTCGACACAGTGCGGAATTTAAATAGTTTAAATTCTTTTCCTTCTGATATCCTGGTTTCGCTATAAAAAATCTTACCCTTGTTTTCGGGGTTGAGCCAGCCTTCGAGTTTTAAAATCCAGGCAGCTATAAAAATAAATGGGCAAGCCAAAAATATAGCCGGGTAAACTAATAACCTATCAATAAAGTATTTCACTTTTAATGTACTCTTTAGGTCAGAAAAATTATATTCTGCATTATTTATTATAT
>JAFGHG010000062.1 GCA_016939345.1 Candidatus Omnitrophota bacterium | reverse complement strand
TTTAAAAATTTTTTATTCCCGTCTATTTTATATCTTTCAAAGGGAGGTTAATTTTGAAAATAGCGATTTCAACGGACGGTCATTTTGTATCAGCTCATTTTGGCCGCTGTCCATCATTTACGATTTTGGAATTAGAGGGTAATAAACTAATCAGCAAATCTACGATTGACAATCCCGGACACCACCCCGGTTTTTTGCCGCGGTTTTTAAAAGAAAAAGGGGTGAAAGTTATTATCGCCGGAGGTATGGGGCAGAGGGCGCAGATGTTATTCGAAGAAAGCGGCATAGAAACAATAATGGGAATCAGCGGCAAAATAGACGAGGTAGTTAAGCAAGTTATGGCAGGCACTCTTCAGGGCGGTGAAAGTCTTTGCAAACCGGGGGCAGGTAAAGGTTACGGCGTGGAAAAAACCGCCTGTGAGCATCCCGATGAAGATAATTGCGAGCATTAATAGGGGGTAATGATATGAAAATATGTATCACTTCTCAAGGCAGCAGTTTAGATTCGGACGTTGATCCTCGTTTCGGCCGCTGTCAGTATTTTATTATCGCGGATACTGAATCAGGAGATTTCCAGGCATTAGATAATTCAAGTATTAATAGTAGCGGCGGAGCGGGTATTCAATCAGGTCAGTTCATTTCTGAAAAAGAAGTAAAAGCCGTGCTTACAGGTAATGTCGGCCCCAATGCTTATCAAACTCTAAAGGCAGCAGGCATTTTGGTTATTACTGGTGTGACGGGCAAGATAAGTGAAGTAATTGAAAAATATAAAAAGGGTGAGTTCAAGTCGACTGATGGACCGAGTGTAGGTTCGCATTTCGGTATGGGAAAGTAATTTATTAGGGGGGATTCATATGTCAAATGGCCAAGGGCAAGGAAATATGGGAGGAAATCGTCCAGGAGCGGGTCCGGGCGGAAATTGTGTTTGTCCCAATTGCGCAACGATAATTTCTCATGAGAGAGGCGTTCCTTGTTACGAAGTAAACTGTCCTAAGTGCGGGACAAAGATGAGAAGAGAATAAAAGCCATAGATTTGAAACAGTCATTGTTGGGAGGTGATTAATATGCCAGGAGGAGATGGAAAAGGTCCTTTTGGAGGAGGCCCAGGAACAGGTAGAGGCTCTGGCAGGGGCCAGGGTAAAGGCTTCAGCGGTTTTGGCGGAGGTTTTCCTGGCAGAGGGCCGGGCGGCTATTGTGTTTGTTCGGCATGCGGAGCCAGTGTGGTTCATCAGCCGGGAACACCCTGCACTTCAGTAAACTGCCCTAAATGCGGCGCTAAGATGACTAGAAGATAGCTTTTAAGCCCGCTTACAAAAAATTACAAATGATTATTTCAATTGCCAGCGGAAAAGGCGGAACGGGCAAGACCACTGTTGCGACAAATCTAGCTTTGTCAATTTCTAATGTTCAATTGCTAGATTGTGATGTGGAGGAGCCGAATGCGCATATTTTTATAAAGCCCAGGATTAAAGAAAAAAGGCCTGTTTTTATTCCCGTGCCGCAGGTAGATAAAGAAAAATGTAATGGATGCGGCCGGTGCAAAGAAGTCTGCGCTTATAATGCTATTGCAGTATTATCTGCAAAAGGCCGATCAGCCTCTGGGAGAGGAAGCGATGTGTTAGTTTTTGCCGATCTCTGCCATGGCTGCGGTTCCTGTGCTTATTTCTGTCCGCAAAAAGCAATAAATGAAGTTGATAAAGAAATAGGATTTGTAGAAACCGGCAGTAAAGATGATTTAGAATTTATTCACGGCAAACTTAACATTGGCCAGGCAATGAGTCCGCCGTTAATCAGGGCAGTTAAAAAATATATCAATCCTGCGCGTATTAATATAATTGATGCTCCACCCGGCACATCCTGCCCGGTAATTGAATCGATAAAAGGAAGTAATTTTTGTCTTTTAGTCACCGAACCCACTCCTTTTGGTCTTAATGATTTAATTTTAGCCGTAGAAACATTGAGAAAATTAAAAATACCTTTTGGCGTAGCAGTAAACCGTTCTGATTTAGGGGATAATAAGACCGAAGAGTATTGCAGTAAGGAGAACATCCCAATATTAATGCGAATACCCTTTAAAAAAGAGATAGCCTCTAGTTATTCTCAGGGGATACCAATGGTTGAGGCGCTACCTGAATACAGAAAAGATTTTCAAGAAATGTTCAATAGGATAGAGAGTGGAAGATTCAGATAAAAAAATAAGACAGATAGTGGTTATCAGCGGAAAAGGCGGTACAGGCAAGACTGTAATTACCGCCAGTTTTGCTGCTTTAGCTGAAAATAAGGTTATGGCTGATTGTGATGTTGATGCCGCTGATTTGCATTTATTGCTTAAACCCAAAATAAAAGAAAGCCACCAGTTTAGCAGTGGAAAAACAGCGCTAATAAATCAGGAGAAATGCATTCAATGCGGTAAATGCAAAGAGGTGTGCCGTTTTCAGGCAGTTTCGGTCAATGCAAATACGGTAACAGGCAAAGAAAGATTTATCATAGATCCGGTTTCCTGTGAAGGATGCGCTTTTTGTAGTTTTGCTTGTCCGCAACAGGCAATAGAGATGAAAGAAAATGTTTCAGGAGTTTGGTTTAGTTCTCAGACCAGATTTGGACCGATGATTCATGCAAAGCTGGGAATTGCCGAAGAAAACTCAGGAAAGCTGGTTTCTTTAGTAAGAAAAAAAGCAAAAGAAAAGGCAGAAGAAGTAAATGCTGACTGGGTGATCATAGACGGTTCTCCCGGAATAGGCTGTCCGGTAATAGCTTCGTTGTCTGGCGCAGATTGTGCGCTGGTCGTGACCGAACCTACATTATCTGGATTGCATGATGCCAAGAGAGTAATCGATATGACCAGGCATTTTAAAATACCGGTTCTATTAGTAGTAAACAAGTATGATTTGAATATCAATATGACTCAAAAGATCGAAGAATATTGCCATAAAGATAAAGTTCCTTTTATCGGGAAAATAATTTTTGATAAAACCGTAGTTGAGGCAATGGTAAGGGGCAAAACAGTAATAGAATATTCAGCAGGCGAAACTACCAAAAAAATAAAAGAAATTTGGATGAGGCTGCAAAACGAGGTTTGCGGCAGAAAAGATTAATTAGAAGTTTTTGGATCAAGCTAATTTAAGAATAAGAGTAAAAACGCTATGAAGACTTACTTGGATTGCATACCGTGTTTTTTCAAGCAGGCCCTTTATTCAGCCAGGATGAGCAAGGCAACTAAAAAGACACAGAAAAAAATACTTGACCAATTAGCAGGAATAATTCCAAAAATATCTTTAGAATCATCGCCGCCGGAAATGGCAAGGATTATACATAAACAAATGTTTAAATTTACTAAACAACATGATCCCTATAAAAAGGTAAAGATGCAAAGCAATAGAATGGCATTAGAAATATTGGACAAACTTAAGGCTCAAGTCAGCCATGCCCGGGACAGGCTGTTGATGGCGACTAAGCTTGCTATCGCCGGCAACATTATTGATTACGGCGCAAAGCATTCTCTAGATGTCGGCGGTGAATTGAAGAAAATTATCAATCAGGAGAATAAAGCCATACAAAAAGAAAACAAGATTATTTTTAATTACGGCCATTTCAAAAGTGCTTTAAAACGAGCCAAAACAATTCTTTATTTAGCCGATAACGCCGGCGAGACAGTTTTCGACCGTATTCTTATTGAAGAGATAAAAAAAATAGATAATAAAAAAGAAATAATTTATGCGGTAAAGGAAAAACCGGCAATAAATGACGCTCTCGTTGAGGACGCCTTATTCTGCGGTATTGACAGGTCAGCGAAAGTTATGTCCAGCGGAGTCGACGCTCCCGGAACAGTGCTAGAGCTATGTTCAAAAGATTTTTTAAAGGTATATTCCAGAGCAGACATGGTTATCAGCAAGGGGCAGGGTAATTTCGAGGCCTTGTCATCGGCTAAACGCCCGATATTTTTTATGTTTATGGCTAAATGCCCGGTTGTTGCCCGGGAAGTGAATTGTCAGATTGGCAATATTGTATTATTATATAAGGGAAAAAAATAGTTTTATGGGTGTTTTTTTGCTAATGATCTTAATGAACATAATTGTTTTATGCCTGATATCTTTGTTTTTTGGGTCTCTGCCGGTTTGGGCAGGGGGTATTATAGGAGTTTTTGTATTTTTGGGAGTAGGCAGCATAATCACCACAATTTTTGAATAAAAATAGATTTATTACCAATAATAAAATATCCCGCTAAATATGGAAATTAAAGTAGTTTTTAATAATGATGTTATAAACAATAGTTTTTGCAGCGGCTGGGGGTTTTCCTGTTTGGTAGATGGGAGCATTTTGTTCGATACCGGTGAAAAAGCCCAATATCTATTCAATAACGCGGGGCTTATGGGTATTGATATATCAGCAGTTGAAGCGATTGTAATATCACATGACCATTGGGATCATACCGGCGGCCTATGGGATTTATTGAAGAAAAGAAAGAGCCTGCCGGTTTATTCCTGTCCCGGATTCAGCCGGGAATTTAAAAATAAGGTGGTCAAAGCCGGGGGAATCCTTAAAGAAGCAAATGAGTTCGTACAGGTGGCGGAAAATATATATGTTACCGGAGAGATCGCCGGCTGGTATAAAGGTTCTTATATGCCTGAGCAGGCTTTAGTGGTTAAAACAGATTCCGGACTTACGCTGATAACCGGATGTTCTCATCCGGGGATTTTACGGATAATTGAAAGGGTCAAAGAAGAATTTTCCGGAGAGGTAATAAAATTAGCTTTTGGCGGATTTCATCTGATGGATAAAGATAAGCGAGAAATAAGACTTATCGTAGAAAAACTCATCGATATGGGAGTTAAGAATGTTGGGCCTACCCATTGTACGGGGTATGAGGCCCAGATGGTTTTTAAACAAAATTACGGTGATAATTATATTTCAGTAAAAGCCGGTCAAATGTTTGGGGTTTAAGAATGTTTAAGAAAATATTTAAGGAGTTGAAAATACACGCTCCGTTTACTCTTTTCGGGGCGATCACCGGATTGGTTATCATGATTTTTTTTCAAAAGTTACCGCGCAACGCCTCTTACAATATTTTTTATATTTTACATCCGATCCATGTTGTATTAAGCGCTTTAGTCACAGCCTCAATGTATGAGCTTCACGAGTGCCGCCGCGTAACAGAAAATTGCATAAAAGGAAGATGTAATTTATGGAAATTACTTATTATCGGTTATGCCGGTTCTGTGGGTATCGCGACTCTGAGCGATTCGGTTATCCCTTATATAGGAGAGGTGATGTTGGATATGCCTAACCGCGGCGTTCATCTTGGTTTTATTGAAAAATGGTGGCTGGTAAATCCTTTGGCTTTCTTAGGCGTGGCTTTAGCTTATTTTAGACCTGCTACAAAATTTCCTCATGCAGGGCATGTTTTGTTAAGCACATGGGCGTCGTTGTTCCATATTATTATGGCCATGGGTAAGCCTTTAAATTGGGTAACAGGCATAATAATTATTGTTTTTTTATTTCTAGCTGTCTGGCTTCCTTGCTGCATAAGCGATATTGCCTTTCCGCTTTTTTTTGTGAACAGGAAGCCGAAAAAAGGTATTAAGTAAATGGAGGCAAGTGACCCGGGGCAAAATATTTCGGAATGTAAATGGTACCAGTTTTGTCCAATGAAGAGATATTTTGAAAAAGGCAATCTGGATAAAAAATGGATTGAATCTTATTGCTGGAGAGCTGGTAAGGATTGCCTGCGTTATCAGATGCAGGAAAACGGCCGTTATCATCCCGACTGGATGCTTCCTGATGGCAGCATTGACGATAGCCTTAAGGGCTTTTAGCCCGATTTTTACCCCTTGAAAAGACCTTATTTTTAAGTAAAATATATCTTCTATTATTCATCCCGCTAACAAGCAAACTCTAACAAAATAAACAAAAAGGAGGCCAGTATGAGCACGGGGATAACTCTTATCAACGAAAAGGTTAAGAAAGAGAGTGTTTTTATTCAAAACCTTCATTCTGAAATAAGCAAGATCATAGTCGGCCAGGACTATCTTATCACTAGGCTTATGATAGGTTTACTTGCCAACGGCCATATTCTGGTAGAAGGAGTCCCGGGTCTGGCCAAGACCCTTTCTATTAAGACGCTTTCTCAGGCTATAAACACGAAGTTTCAGAGGATTCAGTTTACCCCTGACCTTCTTCCGGCAGACCTTATAGGTACTTTGGTATATAATCCTAAAGAAGGAAGTTTTTCCACAAAGAAGGGCCCTATTTTTGCAAATATAATTCTGGCTGACGAGATAAACCGTGCACCGGCAAAAGTGCAAAGTGCTTTACTGGAAGCCATGCAGGAAAGGCAAGTTACAATCGGAGACAGCACCTATGCTTTAGATGACCCTTTTCTGGTCATGGCTACCCAAAACCCGATAGAGCAGGAAGGAACATATCCTTTGCCTGAGGCCCAGGTGGACAGGTTTATGCTTAAAGTCAACATCACCTACCCAAGCATGAACGAAGAATACCAGATATTAAAAAGAATGAGTTTTACTGGTAAAAAGAACCAGGCAGATCCGGTAATCAGTCCAAAGGATATAATCAAGGCCAGAGGCGTTGTTGATGAGATATATATGGATGAAAAACTGGAAAAATACATACTTGATATTATCTTTGCCACCAGGAATCCTGAAAAGTATAAACTGGAGAGCCTTAAAAGCCTTATTCAGTACCCGGCATCACCACGAGCCACTATCTATCTTACGTTAGCCTCTAAGGCTTATGCTTTTATACAGGCAAGAGGATATGTAACCCCACAGGATGTTAAAAGCATTGGCCTTGATGTTTTAAGGCACAGGGTAATAATCAGTTATGAGGCAGAGGCTGAGGAGATGACCTCAGATGATATCATAAAAAGGATTTTTGAAGAAGTAGAAGTGCCATAATAGTTCATAGTCCATAATCGATAGACCATAGTTTGTATTGTATTGGATTATAAGTAGGGGCCGAGTTTCCTCCCGGCCCAAATAAAAATATAAAAATCATGAGTCAGGTTCTTGTTTAAAAATAAAATATACTTTGGACTACGGACTATCGACTATTAACCATAACAATGATTCCCAAAGAAATTTTAAAAAAAATTAGGCGGATACAGATTACTACTTCGCGTATGGTAACTGAGTCTTTTGCCGGTAAATACCAGAGCGTATTCAAAGGTAAAGGCATTGAGTTTTATGAGGTACGCGAATATGTACCGGGAGATGAAATACGCACAATCGACTGGAATGTCACAGCCAGATGCGGGCATCCCTTTGTAAAGAAATTTGTTGAAGAAAGGGAGTTGACTGTAATGCTGCTTCTTGATATTTCAGCTTCAACCCATTTTGGCACAACAGGACAGTTGAAATCCCAATTGGCTGCAGAAATATGTTCAGTCCTTGCTTTTTCTGCTATTAAAAACAACGATAAGGTCGGGCTTATAGTCTTTAGTGACAGGATAGAAAAATTCATTCCTGCCCGTAAAGGCCTGCGCCATATCCTGAGAGTGATCCGGGAGGCAATTTATTTTAAGCCTCAAGGCCAAAAGACCGATATTGCCATCGCCCTTGATTATTTAAACAGAGTTACCAAGGGCCGGACAATCAGCTTTTTATTTTCAGATTTTTTTGCTAAAGGTTTTAAAAAAACCCTGGCAGTAGCCAATAAACGCCATGATCTGGTGGCTGTAACAATAAATGACCCACGGGAATTTTATTTTCCCGATTTAGGCATGGTCAAATTGCGCGACAGCGAGACAGGAAAAGATATTTTAGTCGATAGCAGCAACAAGGATTTTCGCAGACAGTACAAACTGGATGCTTTAAAGAGGCTTAAAGAGAGACAGATGCTTTTTCGTTCGGTGGGCGTAGACAGTATAGATGTTTATACTGACCGGCCTTATGACAAGGAGCTGTTTAAATTCTTTAAAACCAGAGAGAGAAGGCAGCATTAAGATAAAGATGAGAAAGGTCTTATCATTAATATTTATAAACTCCCTTTTTTATCTTTCCTGCCAGGCACAAGGCTTAAGAGATATCAAGCCGCCGGTCTATTTCAAATCCTATTTTTTTAGAGCAACCCTTATTTTTTTGCTGGTATCTATTCTGGCAGCTATAATGACTGCTATCTTTTTGTTTTTAAAAAGAAAAAAGACAAAGCCACTAGAACCAGCAGTGAGTAAGACTGCAGATGAGATAGCTTATGAGGCGCTTGAGGCCCTTAAGCAGAAAAATCTTATTGCCCGCGGTTTGATTAAAGATTATTATTATGAGCTTTCGTCCATAGTGAGATATTATCTGGAGAACAGATTTTCCTACCGCTGCCCGGAGATGACCACCGAAGAATTTTTATATGTGCTCAAAGGCTCGGATTATCTTAATTCTGATCAGAAAGCTGTTTTAAGCGAATTTTTAATGCATTGCGATCTAGTCAAGTTTGCCAAATACGGCCCGAGCCACGAGGAAATAGAGAATACTTATAACTGGGCAATAAGGCTTATTGATGAAACTAAAACGCGGATTTCAGCTCAAGAAGAGCTAAACAGAAAGTCTTAATAAATATGTTTTTTAAAAACAGCTGGATACTTTTTTTAATACCCCTTGTTTTTATTTTTGTTTTTTTCCTATCCAGGAAGAGACAGTCTTCAAGCATAAACTTTTCCTCGGGCAGGGTTCTGGAGGCTTTTAAGCCCACCTTAAAAGTCTTTCTTTCCGATAATATTTTCTACCTCAGAGGCTTTGCTGTTTTGTTGTTTATTATCGCTTTAGCCGGCCCGCGCTCTGTGCTTGAAGAATCCAGAGTAGAAACAGAAGGCGTTGAAATAGTTATGGCCATAGACTCTTCAGGAAGCATGCTTGCAGAAGATTTTAAGATAGGCGCAGCCCGGCACAACCGTCTGGAAGTAGTAAAAAAAGTAGCTGAGGATTTTATTCAACAAAGAACCAATGACAGAATAGGCCTGGTTACCTTTGCAGCCCTTGCTTATACGGTCTGCCCCCTGACCACAGACCAGCAGTGGCTTATCTCTAACCTGCAAAGAATAAAAATTGGGGCTATTGAAGACGGCACGGCCATTGGTTCAGCTGTCAACTCTTCCCTGAACAGGCTGAAGAAAACAAAGGCCAAGAGTAAGATTATTATCCTTTTGACTGACGGAGTAAATAACTCGGGGAATATTTCTCCTTTAACAGCAGCCAAAGCCGCAAAAGCCCTGGGAGTCAAGATTTATACAATAGGCGTAGGCACGAAAGGCCCGGTGCCTTATCCGGTCCAGGATATTTTCGGCCGAAAATTATACCAGAATGTCCAGATAGATATTGACGAAGATACACTGAAACAGATAGCTGAGACAACCGACGGAAGATATTATTTAGCTACAGATACCGAAAGCCTTAAAAATATATATCATGAGATAGATTCTTTAGAAAAAACCAAAATAGAGAAAAAAGGTTTACGCCTGTATAAAGAATTGTTCTTTATACCTTTATTGCTTGGCCTTTTACTTTTGATTTCCGAGGCGGTTTTAAAAAACACCTGGTTAAGGAAAATACCTTAGGAGAGCTTAGAAAACAGCCTTAAACCAGCACTTGTTTAGTGTCTTTGCTATATACAAAATAGGCAATACGAATATTATGAGATTCGCTGCAGCATATTACGCTTATTTATTCTGGCTGGTGATAGCAACAGGGCTCTTCTTTATTTTTAGCCATAATAAGAAGAAAACTCTGATGCAGAAATTCGCTAAAGAAGAGCTTTTAAAGGATATAGTCTTTTCCTTTGAACCGAAAAAGGAAAGATTAAAATACATACTTATAACCTCCGTTGTTTTTTTAAGCGTGATCGCTTTGATGAGGCCTCAATGGGGATTTCAGTGGCAGGAGGTAAGCCGCAAGGGCCTGGATATTCTAATTGCCCTTGATACCTCAAAAAGCATGATGGCTGAAGATGTAAAGCCGAACCGCCTAGAGCGTTCAAAGCTGGCTATAAAAGATATTCTTAAATATCTTAAAGGCGACCGTATAGGTCTGATAGCCTTTGCCGGTTCCTCATACCTGCAGTGTCCTTTGACTGTTGACTATGACGGCTTTACCCTGGCTCTTGACGATATAAGCACATCAACAATACCTAAAGGAGGAACCTCTATATCCTCAGCTATCAGCGAAGCGATTAAGGTTCTTGAAGGAGCGGATAAAAAATATAAAATATTGATCATTATCACTGACGGTGAAGATTTAGAAGGCCAGACCCTTGAGCTGGCTGAAAAAGCCAAGGATAAAGGACTTAAAATATACTGTGTGGGCATCGGCACAAAAGAAGGTGAACTTATCCAGATAACCGATGCTGAAGGCAGGAAGGTCTTTCTAAAAGACAGCGACGGCAACGTGGTCAAGACAAGGCTGAACGAAGGCCTTTTAGAAAAAATAGCTTTGACAACAGGCGGGATGTATGTACGTTCAAGCGTAGAAGACTTTGGCTTGGAATTGATTTATAAGCAGAGATTATCAAAATTTGAAAAAAGAGAGTCAAATGCCGAAAAAATGAAACTTTATAACGAGCGCTTCCAGATCTTCGTTGCCCTGGCTATGACCCTTTTAATTATAGAGCCCTTTATACAGAATAAAAAAAATCCATGAGAATAATAAGGTTAATAGCATTTTTATTTTTTCTTTTCTCCTCAGCAGAGGGGTTTGCAGCTAATGCTAAAAAAGAGGTAAAGCAAGGGAATTTGTTATATAATAAAGAACAATTTTCTCAGGCCCTGAAGCATTACCAGAAGGCTTTAAAGGAGCTGCCCGATTCAGATATTGTTAATTTTAATTTAGGAACAGCTCTTTATAAAAACCAGCAATACCAGGAAGCAGCAGATAGCTTTGAGAAAGCCCTGGTTTCTCTGGATAAGGATTTAGTAGAAAAATCCCATTATAACATAGGTAATTCTAAATATAAGCTGGGCATAGAAAACGAGGACAAGGATACTGCCTCGGCCTTGAATCTGCTTGAAGAAGCTCTTTATCATTATCAGAAGGCCTTGGCTATGGATGCTGAAGATGAAGACGCAAAACACAATTACGATTTTGTAAAAGAAGAACTTGAGCGTCTTAAGGAAAAACTGAAACAACAACAGCAGGAGAATCAGCAAAACCAAGGTCAGCAGAACGAGCCTGGTGAGCAGGAGTCCGGGGAGCAAAAGGAAGAGTCAAAATCAGAGGAAAACAAAGAACAGTCTCAGAACAACGAGAACAACGAACAGCAGGAAAAGAATTCCCAGGAAAAGGAAAGCCAGAACGGGCAAGAGAAGCAGAATCAGTCTCAGGGAGAAAAACAGGACCGAGGTCTGCAGAAAACAAGTGCGGCAGAGAAAAAAGAATCTTCTGAAGAAATGTCTGAGAAAGAAGCTCTTATGCTTCTTGATAGCTACCGTCAGGATGAAGAGCCCCAGGAGCTTTATAAAGACACCCTGCCTCAGGAAAGAGAGCCTAAGGTTTTAAAAGATTGGTAATATGATTCAGACCAAAGACCACAGACTACAGGTTATAGGATCGAGAACAATAACTTTTTTTCTGTCTGTTGTCTTCTTTATGCTGTCTTTTTCCTGCTTCAGTGAGGATATAAGTTTTGATGTCAGTGTTGACAGAAAGACCGCCTCCTTAGGCTCGGGCATAGAGTTGAGATTGAATTTCCGCGGCACCCAGAGCATAAGGCAGCCGCAGCTGCCTGAAATAGAAGGCTTCAGCCAAAGCTATATCGGGCCTTCCAGCAATATAAATATTGTTAATGGCCGGGTATCAAGCTCAATAAGCCATATATACAGGCTTCTTCCTTTGAAGGTCGGAGACCTTATGATACCTTCTCTTACAGTGGAATATAATGGCCAGACCTTCACTTCAGAACCAATAGCCATAAAGATAACCCCTGGTTCAGGCACCCAGCTCAATAACCAGGATTTTCCTGAAGAGGAAAACCAGGCTACTTTAGAGGAAAGGGTATATCTGCGTCTGGATGCTGAAAAAAAGATTGCCTACGTCAATGAGAAAATACCCATTACAATAAGGCTTTATGTAAACGATCTCAATGTCCGCTACAATGCTTACCCTGAGCTGATTCATGAGGGGTTTTTGATCGATAATTTAAGCGAACCCAGGCAGTATAGCGAGTCTATCGGCGGGTTGAATTTTCAAGTTTTGGAGTTTAAGGCCAATGCTTTCGCCTTACGTCCAGGAGAACTGACCCTTGGTCCTGCGAGTTTTGACTGCGTTCTTCTGGTAAGAAAAGAAACCCGTAAAAGATTTCCTTCGGTCTTTGATGATTTTGATAATTTTTTCGGTTCAGATTCTTTTGACGACTTTTTTTCAAGTTATGAACGCTATCCCCTGCGCCTAAAAGCAGGCGGAATTGCCATTGCCGTAAAAGAGCTGCCTGATAAAGACAAACCAGCAGGTTTTAACGCAGCCTTAGGAGATTACAGCTTTGACCTTGAGGTTCAGCCAAAGCAAGTCAATGAAGGCGACCCTATCACCCTAAAGCTAATTATAAGCGGTTCGGGAAACCTTAAAACCGTTAATATGCCGCATATAGATTTCGGCGATGATTTCAAGGTCTATGAGCCGCAGGTCACCCAGACTGCAAACAGCAAAATCTTTGAGCTGATTGTGATACCTAAAAAAGCTGCTATCACCCAGATACCCCAGATAGCTTTCAGTTTTTTTAATCCTGACAGGGATCAATACCAGACAATTACAAAAGGTCCGGTAGCCATAAAAGTTATAGAGGTAAAAGAAAAACAGGCCAAGGTTGTCGAAGGCTCTTATCCCCAGGCAGGTTTTACCGAAGAGACAGCCGGAGAAGGTATTATCTATATTAAGGAAAGCACTGGCGGTTTAAGGGAAAGAGGGAATTTTCTCTATAAAAATGAATTTTTTTTATTTTTGCAGATAATCCCCTTGATAGGGTTGATTATTCTTATTTCTTATTATAAAGAATCGCAGCGGCTTAAAACCGATATACGCTACGCCCGCAGGCTTAGGGCCCCGCAACAAGCAAAAAAGGCCATACAATCTGCTCAGAGGCTTATT
>JAFGHG010000061.1 GCA_016939345.1 Candidatus Omnitrophota bacterium | reverse complement strand
GATAAGCGCTGATCTAGGAAATAATTACCCTATGCACAGGTTGCTGCAGGGCGATGTCGGCTGCGGAAAGACGATTATTGCCGCACTTAGTATAGGGCTTTGTGCGGAGAGCGGCCTGCAGGCAGCTTTTTTGGTTCCTACCGAAGTTTTGGCCAATCAGCATTTTGAAACCATAAAAAAGGCGTTAAGAGGCCTTTCTTTTTTAAAGGATACTTCGGGAGAGCAGCAGATAAAAGTCATAACCTCTTCTTTGTCCAAAAAAGAAGCTGAAAGTATATATGAAGGGTTATCTACAGATAAGATAAAAGTTATAATCGGTACTCACGCCTTGATCCAGGAAAAAATCACTTTTAAAAAACTTGGTTTGGTTGTTATTGATGAACAGCACAAGTTTGGTGTGGCTCAGAGGAGCCTGTTGCCGCAAAAAGGCTTGGTCACTCCTCATTGCCTGGTTATGAGCGCTACTCCTATACCCAGAAGCCTGGCCTTGTCCTTATACGGCGACCTTGACCTTACGGTTATAGAGGATTTACCCAAAGGCAGGATAAAACCTCAGACCATGTGGCTTAAAGAGAAAAAAAGAAAGTGGGTATATGATTTTTTAAAAAAAGAGATAGAGAGCGGCAGGCAGGCATATGTTGTTTATCCAGTTATCGAAGAAAGTATTGACGAGGACCTTAAATCTTTAAAGATAATGCATAAATCATTAGTCAAGGAATTTACCGGTCTTTGTGTAAAAGAGTTCCACGGAAAGATGAAAGCTCAAGATAAGGAAAAAGCGATAAAGGATTTTAAGGACGGTACGATCCACATTCTTGTCTGCACGACTGTCATTGAGGTAGGCCTTAACATCGAGAACGCTACTGTTATGGTGGTAGAAAATCCTGAGCGTTTTGGCCTGGCTCAGCTTCATCAGTTGCGCGGCAGGATACAGCGGGCGAGTCTGCAGCCTTATTTTATCCTTTTAAGCAAAGAAAACCTTGCTCAGGCAGCAGCTAAAAGATTGCAGGTTATTTCAGAGGAGAGTTCCGGGTTTAAAATAGCCGAGGAAGACCTGCTTATGCGCGGTCCGGGAGATTTTTTCGGCAATCTTCAGCATGGTTTGCCGGATCTAAAGATAGCTAACCCTTTAAGGGACCTCGAAACCCTTAAACAAGCCAGGCATTTTGCCTATAATAATATCAAGAAAGACCCGGCTCTTAAAGATAAAGCCAATGAGTGCATACGCAGACACCTGGAAAATGTTTATAACTGCGATATTGAAAGCCTTCTATCCTGAAAATGAAGATTATCAGCGGCAGATATAAAGCGGTTAAGATAAAGGTCCCCAAAGGCATAAGGCCTGTTTCTTTAAGGGTAAAGAAGTCATGTTTTGATATACTGGCTAAGGTTATCGAGGAAAGCTCTGTTTTGGATCTGTATGCCGGTTCAGGCTCTCTGGGCCTTGAGGCCTTATCGCAAGGAGCAAAAAGGGCTATTTTTGTTGATTCTTCTTTTGAATGCACCCAGGCTATAAAAACCAACATCCAAGCTCTTAAAGTAAGCACAGACACAGACATTTTAGTAAAGGATTCGATTGAATCGATTGAGGATTTTTTCCGGCGTAAAATCTATTTTGACCTTATTTTTCTTGACCCTCCATATTATCAGGGCACAATTACAAAAGCCTTGCATGCTATTGGAGAATATGATATAGTAGCACCTTTCGGTTATGTTGCCTGTTTTTGTTATATAAAGGATAAGGTACCAAAAGATTGCAAAAATCTTGAGCTTATTTTAAAAAGAAAGTACGGACAAACCCTTTTTTTAATATATAATAAGAAACCCTCTTAAAATTTCCAAACCTAACTAGATCGAAATGAATAAAAGACTAGCAGTATGCCCAGGAACTTTTGATCCGATCACCAACGGTCATATAGATATTATAAAAAGGGCTGTTTTTATTTATGAGCAAGTTATAGTCGCTGTAGTAAAAAAACCTTCTAAAAATGAGTTTTTCCCTTACGACCAGAGGATATCACTGGTTAAGGAATCGACAAAAGATATTAAAGGAGTAAGCGTTAAAGGTTTTAGCGGCCTGGTAGTTGATTTTGCGCGTAAGGAGGGCTCCAGAGTGATAGTTAGAGGTTTGCGTATGATTTCAGATTTTGAATATGAATTTCAAATGGCCCTTACCAATAGAAGTCTCTGTCCTGATGTTGAAACTACCTTTCTTATGCCTCACCCGGAATATTCTTTTATTTCTTCACGCCTTATCAAAGAAGCTGTATTTTTAGGCGCAGACCTTAAAAAATTTCTTCCCCAGCCTGTTTTAAAAGCCTTAAAAGAAAGGATAAAGAATGAAGGTAGCTGTTGAGAAGATAAGTTCTGAGCCCCTTCGGCTTGAGCAGGAGATTGCTCCTGGCTTGTGGGATGTGGACAGCTATGATATTGTTTTTGCCGATCCTATTCATATAGCTGCTGATTTCCTGATGAAGCCTGGCCAGATTCAAGTAGAAGCCAGAATTACTACTCAGAGGCTGATTACCTGTTCCCGGTGCCTGGAAAAAACAAAACAGGGCATTGATTATAAATTCATTAAGACATATAATCTTGATTCTTTAGGAGAATATCTGGATATAGATCAGGATCTTAGAGAGGAAATACTTATTAATTTTCCTATGAAAGTCCTCTGCAAGCCTGATTGCAAAGGCTTGTGTCCTGATTGCGGTGTTAATCTGAATATTAAAAAATGTAATTGTTAACCCCCAGAACAATTGTCGATATCGCTTAAAATCCCAAGTGGTGTGGGGGTGTAATTGCGACATACGATTTACGTTCTTTATATTTTGTAAATCTTGTCGTCATTAAAGGAGGAAATATAATGGCTCATCCTAAAAGAAAACATTCAAAAGCCCGGGGAAGGAAAAGAAGGACACACCAAAAGATTTCTGCTCCGGCTTTAGTAGAATGTAAACAGTGCAAGCGCAGCAAGCCCGCCCATATGGTTTGCCCCTTCTGCGGCTACTATTCAGGCCGGGAAATTTTTGAAGTGGTTTCAAAAGAAAGCAAGAAAAAGAAACAAAAGTAAAAAAGGATTTTACTTTGAGTTATAAAATTGGAATAGATATATCCGGAGGAGACAAGGCACCGTCTGAAATCATAAGAGGTGCATTGCTTGCCGTTGATGAGCTTAAGGAAGGAGTAGTTCTCATAGGCTGCCGCGATGAGATTACCAGGGAATTAACCGCTAACGGCCGCATTCCCAGTGATTTTTCGATTATCGATGCCCCGGGTAAGATTACAATGGAGGATTCTCCGGTTTCAGCCGTACGCAAAAAGAAAGATTCATCTATAGTAGTAGGAATCAATCATCTTAAAGAAAAAAAAATTGATGCTTTTGTTTCCTGCGGCAACACCGGAGCAGTAGTCGGCGCAGCTACTTTGTTTTTGGGCTTAATAAAAGGTGTCGAGCGTCCCGGGATAGCTTTAACCATTCCTACTCATGACGGCGTTTCACTGGTAGTTGATGTAGGAGCGAATATTGATTGCAAGCCCCTTCATCTTTTACAATACGGAATCATGGCTTCGATTTATTATGATCAAGTCATTGGAAAAGAAAACCCTTCAGTCGGTTTGCTTAATATAGGAGAGGAAGCTTCTAAGGGTTTGGGTATGCTTAAGAAAGTACACAAGCTCTTTGATGTTTCTACATTGAATTTTACCGGAAACCTTGAAGCCAGAGAGCTGACCTCAGGAAAGTGCGATTGTATCGTCTGTGACGGCTTTGTGGGAAATATTGCTCTTAAAGTCCTTGAAGGAGGAGCTGAACTTTTTAAGACTCTTTTTATCGCTTCCATGAAAA
This sequence comes from Candidatus Omnitrophota bacterium, assembly GCA_016939345.1. Lineage (GTDB taxonomy): Bacteria > Omnitrophota > Gorgyraeia > Duberdicusellales > 4484-171 > JAFGHG01. The sequence continues at coordinate 17,176 of JAFGHG010000061.1, read as the reverse complement.
AAGGAATAATTGGAAAGTTGAGTTTATTACTGGCTAAGAAAAACCTGAAAGAGTTCAAACGTTATCTTGATTATGCAGAATACGGCGGTGCACCTTTGCTGGGTGTTGATGGGGTGGTTATCATCGGCCACGGCCGCTCCAACAGTCTGGCAGTCAAAAATGCCATAAAGGTCGCAGTCAGGGAATTGAAAAGAGACGTAACATCTCAGATAAACAGAAAAGTCAATCAAATCTGTAGCGACAATAGGGTAAAGGAAGTCCTTAGTAACTTTTCTTAAGAAAGAATGTAAAACTATTATGAGAGCAGCTAAAATAATTGGTTTAGGCAAATACCTGCCTTCCCGGCGTCTTACTAATAAAGACCTTGAAAAGATTGTAGATACTTCGGATGAATGGATAACCACCAGAACAGGCATAAAAGAAAGACGTATAGCCAAAGAAGGAGAAAGCGCATCTATGCTTGCTTACAAGGCAAGCCAGGAAGCTTTAAAAAGAGCAGGGTTGACTCCTGATGAATTGGATTTGATCATAGTCGCTACTATTACACCGGACATGAATTTTCCTTCTACAGCCTGTTTTTTGCAAAAGCACTTAAAAGCCGTCAATGCAAGCTGTTTTGACTTATCGGCTGCCTGCGCCGGTTTTGTATATGCAGCTGTAACAGCCTGGCAGTATATAGCCAGCGGGCTTTACGATAATATTTTGATCGTAGGCAGCGAAGTAATTTCTTCGATAACTGATTTCAAAGACCGTTCAACTTGTGTTTTATTCGGAGACGGGGCAGGTGCTGCGGTTTTGACTTACAGCAAAACACCAGGTTTTATTAGTTCTGATTTTGGCAGTGACGGTTTTTTGTCTGATATTTTATCTGTTCCCGGCGGAGGGTCTCAGCAGCCAATATCCCAGAAAGTCCTTGATGATAGAAGCCATTATATAAAGATGAAGGGTAATGAACTTTTCAGGATAGCTGTGCGGCTTATGATACAGACCGCTGAGATTTCTCTAAAGAAGGCAGGGCTTAAGACTGAAGACGTAAGCCTGTTTATACCACATCAGGCTAATAAAAGAATAATAGATGCCGTTTCTAAACGCCTGGGCATTGATAGTCAGAAGATATTTCTTAACGTAGACCAATACGGTAACATGTCATCTGCCTCTACGGCAGTAGCGCTATGCGAGGCTTGGGAAAAGGGCATGATAAAAAAAGATGATATAATCGTCCTTGATGCCTTTGGCGGAGGATTGGTCTGGGGCAGTTGTGTTATAAAATGGACCTAAAATAAAAAATACTTCGGGATACCTGCCTGCCGGCAGGCAGGCGCTTCACGAAATACCAGCCCGTCCTGCATATGACTTGGATGGCGGGCAAGATACTAATATATGAAAGCATTATTATTTCCAGGCCAAGGTTCTCAATATGAAGGTATGGGCCGAAGTTTATATGAAAACTTCGATTCAGCCAGAGATGTTTTTATGCAGATCGATGAAATCTTAGGCTATAAATTGTCTGAAAAGTGCTTTTCAAGCTCTCAAGAAGAGCTAAAGGATACTTCGCTGCAGCAACTGGCCATAATGGCTGTAAGTCTTGCTGCTTACCGGGCTTCCAAGCAGAAGATGTCAGATGTCAGTTTTTTATCCGGGTTGAGTTTGGGTGAATACAGCTGCCTTTATGCGGGAAATGTCATTTCTTTAAAAGACCTGGTAATTTTAGTCAGAGAAAGAGCCAAGGCAATGCAGGAGGCAGCATTACAGGCATCTTCAACCATGCTTGCTGTTTTAGGTGCAGGTCAAGAAGACCTGAAGCCTTTGGCTGAAAATCTTGGTTTTTTTTTGGCCAATATAAACTCTGCCAGCCAGGTAGTTATTTCTTTAAAAAAGGAATCCTGCCAGGCTGTAGCGAGTAAATTGCAGGAACAAGGATACAAGGTTATAGAGCTGCAGGTCAGCGGCGGATTCCATTCTCCTTTTATGGCCCCGGCTAAAGATCATTTGAGCAGAGTTATGTCTTCGTTGTCTTTTAAGAAGTCTGAATTTCCTATAGTTAGTAATTATACCGGAAGGGGGCACACAGACCCTGAACAAATAAAGGAGAACCTGTTGAAACAGCTGGTTTCACCGGTTTTATGGAAGGATTGCGTTGATTATTTAAACTCCAAAGGGGTAGATCTTTTCTTTGAGGTAGGGCCTTCAAAAGTCCTAAAAGGTCTTATTAGAAAGATCAATCCGAAACTTAAGGTTATTAACATCGAAAAGAGAGAAGATATTGAAAATCTAAGCTGATAATCCAAGGGGGGTTTATGAGTTTTCAAGGAAAAATCGTTCTGATCACCGGAGCAGCCCAGGGTATAGGCAAACAGATAGCTTTAGATTTTGCCAGGGAAAAAGCCACCACTATACTTTTTGATGTAAGTGAAGAGGCCTTAGAAGCCGCAGCAAAAGAGCTTTCGCAACACTCTGATTCACATTATTTTATAGTTGACGTAACTGATCCAGTTCAAATAGAGCAGGCAATAAACAAAATTATTGACAAGTTTACAAAGATTGATATATTAATTAACAATGCAGGGATAACAAGGGATAATCTTGCGCTAAGGCTCTCTGAAAGCGATTGGGATAAAGTCTTGGACATAAATCTAAAAGGAGCTTTTTTATGTTCCAAGGCTTGTGCCAGACATATGGTCAAAAAACGTTCTGGAAAGATTGTTAACATCTCTTCGATAATAGGCATAATCGGCAATCCCGGACAGGTCAATTATTCGGCTTCTAAAGCTGGATTGATCGGCTTGACCAAATCTATGGCCAAAGAGCTAGGTTCAAGAAATATCTGCATAAACGCAGTAGCTCCAGGATATATACAGACAAAAATGACTGAGGTTCTTTCTCAAAAAGTGAAAGAACAGATGCTAGAGAGGATCCCTCTTAAGAAGTTCGGTAAGCCCGAGGATGTATCAAAAGCAGTCAGGTTTTTGTCCTCTGAGGACTCAGATTATATTACGGGTCAAGTCATAGTTGTTGACGGCGGTATGATTTGACAAAGACAAAAGGAGGTAGGAATGAACATTGATGACAAAGTAAAGGATATTATCTCTGAGCAGTTAGGAGTAAAAAAAGACGAAATCAAACCGGAAAGTTCTTTTATAGATGATCTGGGAGCTGATTCTTTAGATACAGTAGAGGTTGTTATGGCTTTGGAAGAGGAATTCGGCATAGAGATACCTGACGAAGATGCTGAAAAAATCACTACCGTCGGCGAAGCTACTAAATATATAGAGGGTAAAGTAAGCCAGAAAGCAGAATAGTTTTTTTGACAAGATGAGAAGGGTAGTGATAACCGGTCAGGGTGTCGTTTCTCCTGTAGGGAACGACAAAAAGACCTTTTGGAGTTCTCTAATTGAAGGCAAGAGCGGTGTTTCAAGAATCACCCATTTTGACCCAACAAATTATGATTCTCAAATTGCTGGAGAAGTCAGCGATTTCGACCCATTGGAATTCTTAAGCGCCAAAGAAGTCAGGCGTATCCCCCGTTTTGTTCAATTTGCTTTAAAAGCAGCCCAGGAGGCTATAGATGAATCAGGGCTTGATCTGGGGCAGATTGATCCATACCAAGCAGGCACAATCATCGGTTCGGGTATAGGCAGTTTAGAGACTATCGAGAAAGAATATCAAACCTTGATTGACCGCGGCCCGAAAAAACTTTCTCCTTTTATGATTCCTATGCTTATAACCAATGAGGCTGCCGGTCATGTGGCGATTCGTTTTGGCTTAAAAGGTGTTAATTTTTGCACTGTTACTGCTTGCGCTTCAGGAGCACATGCTATAGGCGAAGCCCTCCGGATGATCCAGGAGAGTAAAGCCAAAGTCATGATATGCGGCGGAACTGAAGCCTGTGTGGTCCGTTTGGGAGTAGGGGGTTTTTGCGCTCTTAAAGCCCTTTCAAAACGCAATCATGAGCCAGAAATGGCAAGCAGGCCTTTTGACCGGGACCGGGACGGGTTTATAATAGCCGAAGGCGCCGGAATAATAGTTTTAGAAGAGTATGAATACGCTAAAAAAAGAGGTGCAAACATTCTTGGCGAGATATGCGGCTATGCTGCAACCTGTGATGCTTATCATATTACTGCTCCTGATCCTGAAGGCTCTGCAGCTTCAAAGGCCATGACTTTAGCCTTGCAGGAAGCAGGCATCTGCGGAGGCAGTGGTCTTTATATAAACGCTCATGGCACAAGTACGCAATTAAATGATAAGATGGAAACTAAAGCCATAAAAAATGTTTTTGGCTCTTCAGCTAAGGATGTTCATATAAGTTCTACTAAATCGATGACCGGTCACACCTTAGGAGCTGCCGGTGCTATTGAGTTTATTGCTTGCATTTTGGCTTTAAAGAATAGAGTTATACCGCCTACCATCAATTATGAGAATCCAGATCCCGAGTGTGATTTGAATTACACACCAAATAAGGCCAGAGAGTGTGATTTAAAAGCTGCAATGTCCAATTCTTTAGGTTTTGGCGGACATAATGCCACTCTTATAATAAAAGAATTAAAATAATACCAAGCTCATAAATCAAAGGGCCAGGTCTAACTGACTCCTGTATCTACGTTTTAATAAAATATTGCTTAATTATTATGGGATTAACGATAATAGAAAAAATACTGCTTAATCACTCTTTGTCAAAGAGGCTTGAGGATTTTATTTATGCTAAGGTGGATTTTTGTTTTGGCAATGATATAACAGCACCTCTTGCAGTAAAGGAGTTTGAAAAGGCAGGTTTTACTTCTGTTTTTGATTCAAACAAGATCGGTATAATCTGCGATCATTTCACTCCGGCAAGAGACATGGTCGCTGCTAATAATGTGAAATTGCTCAAGAAGTTTTCTCAAAGGTATAAGATAAAGCATTTTTATGATATCGATAGATGCGGGATAGAACACGCTTTCATACCCGAATCAGGCCTGGTCAAGCCCGGTGACCTTGTTATCGGAGCAGACTCGCATACTTGCACATACGGAGCCCTGGGCGCGGCCAGTTTCGGCGTGGGCTCTACAGATTTAGCTGCAGCCATGAAAGAAGGCAAAGCCTGGTTCAGAAAACCTGAGACCATCAAATTTATTTATAAAGGAAAAATGCCTTTATGGCTTTCAGGCAAGGATCTTATACTTGCCACTATCGGTAAAATCGGCGTTGACGGCGCTCTTTATAAAGTCATGGAGTTCAGCGGTCAGGCAATAAAAAGCTTGAGCATGGATGATAGATTTACTATTTGCAATATGGCCATTGAAGCCGGAGCAAAGACCGGCCTTATCGAAGCTGACGACATAACTTTAAAATATATGGAGAAGGCAAGTCCCAGGGCCAAGTTTAAAGTTTTAAAAAACGATAAAGATGCCAGATATCATAGCATAATCGAGATAGACCTGCATAAATTAGAGCCTCAGGTGGCTTGCCCGCATTTGCCAAGTAATGTTAAAGGCGTGAGTAAATTAAAGAAAATAAAAGTAGATCAGGTGGTTATAGGTTCCTGCACAAACGGGCGTCTAAGTGATCTTAAAACTGCCGCCATGCTAATAAAGGGCAAAAAAGTAAAAAAAGGCTTAAGAGCCATTGTTATTCCGGCAACGCCTAAGATTTATCAGGAGGCTGAGAAGAAAAAATATTTAGAAATCTTTCAAAAGGCAGGTTTTGTGATTTCTCCGGCAACCTGCGGTCCTTGTCTTGGAGGCCATACCGGTATTCTTGCCAAGGGTGAAGTGGCAATAGCTACAACTAACCGTAATTTTATCGGAAGGATGGGTTCGCCAGAAAGTTATGTCTACCTGAGCAATCCTGCTGTTGCAGCAGCCTCAAGTATAACCGGAACGATTACACATCCCAAAGAGCTGGCTTAAGCCGGAGCTCTTGGAAAGACAATCATGGAATATGATTATAAGAGGAAAAGTCCACAAATTTGCAGATAACATAAACACAGACGATATCATCGCTGCCAAGTATCTTGATTCGCAGGATCCGGTTTTCCTCGGTTCAAAATGCATGGAAAATATCGATCCTGGTTTTGCCCGCAAAGTCAAAAAAGGCGATATCATAGTCGCTGGAAAGAATTTTGGCTGCGGTTCAAGCCGGGAACATGCTCCCTGGACCATAAAAGGCTGCGGCATATCGCTTGTAATCGCTGAGAGTTTTGCCAGGATTTTTTTTAGAAATGCTATCAATATCGGCCTGCCCATAGTTGCTCTATCTAGGACAGATGATATTTCTGCCCAAGATGAGTTGATCGTCGACCTGAATAAGGGCCGTATAGAAGATATGACCAGAAATAAGCTATTCAAGACTCAAGCCTTTCCTGAATTCCTTCAGGCGATTATCAAGGAAGGCGGCTTGATTTCCTGGATAAAAATAAAAGGGAGGAATATATGAAAGTCCCAACGAGTAAAGTAACTGTAAGTATTGTTTGCAATGACGGAACTTTTGCCCGGGGAGATGTACACGTGCCGCAAGGTTTAAGGCTTTTAGACCATCTAAACAACACCAAAGAAAGGTTTGTCGCCATTACCAGTGCTAGATTCACAAACATAAAAGAGATACATTCTTTTAAGCTTTATGCTGAATACAGAAAAGCCAAAGATGTGATTGTTTTGAATAAGGAGTCTATTAAATGGGTGGAGGAGATATCAAAAGATGAACAAGAAATATAAAATAGCTGTTATACCCGGAGACGGTACCGGGCCGGAGGTGGTTAAAGAAGGCTTGAAAGTACTTGAGGCCGTAGCCTCTAAGTGCGGTTTTCAGTATGAGACTCAAGGCTATGATTTTGGCGGAGAAAGGTATTTAAGAACCGGAGAAGTCCTTCCCCAAGGGGCTTTGAAAGAGCTGGCGAATTTTGATGCAATATTTCTTGGGGCTATCGGGCATCCTGATGTCAAGCCCGGAATACTAGAGAAAGGCATATTGTTGACTACCCGCTTTGGTCTTGATCAGTATATTAATTTGCGGCCGGTAAAATTATACGATGAGCGTTTTTGCCCTTTGAAAGATAAGAAACCCGGAGATGTCGATTTCGTGGTCGTACGTGAGAATTCCGAAGGTCTTTATAAAGGCATGGGCGAGTTTAAAAGCAAAGGAACCAGCGAGGAGATAGCAACTCAGATTTCTTATAATACCAGAAAAGGGGTTGAAAGATGTATTCGCTATGCTTTTGAGTTCTGCCGCAGGAGGAACAAGAAAAAAACCCTGACTTTAGTAGGCAAAACTAATGTTTTGACTTATGCTTTTGATCTTTGGGAAAGAACATTCTATGAAGTAGCTAAGGAGTATCCGGATATAAAAACCGATTATGCTCATGTTGATGCAACTTGTATGTGGTTTGTGAAAAACCCTGAATGGTTTGATGTTATAGTTACCGATAATATGTTCGGTGATATAATCACCGACCTTGGTGCTATGGTCCAGGGAGGCATGGGTATTGCAGCCGGAGGAAACATTAACCCTGATGGTGTGTCAATGTTTGAGCCTATAGGCGGAAGCGCTCCTAAGTATACAGGAAAGAACGTTATAAATCCTTTAGCAGCTATCTGTGCGCTTTCTATGCTTCTTGATGAGATCAAAGAACCTGAAGCTGCTGAGATGGTTGAAAAATCGGTGATAAAAATAGTTAAGGAAAAGCTTAAGTCATTAGGTGCCGGAAGAATGGGTTATTCGACTACTGAAGTCGGCGATCTAGTAGTAAAATACCTATAGCATAAAGTAGGGGCGACCCTTACGGCCGCTCTAGAAAAAAGTTGCCCATAAAATAGAAAAAATGAAAAAAAATGTAGCTGTTATCGGAGTCGGTGCTGTCGGGGTGGAGATCCTGCGAATCTTAAAGCAGAGGAAATTTCCTATTGGAAACCTGAAAGTTTTTGCCAGGAGTTCCAGGATAATCGAGGTTGACGGCGATCAATATCAAGTTCAGGCTATAAGTGAAGAAAATTTCGATGGGGTAGATATTGCCCTTTTTGCCGGTACTGAAGGCGAGAAAGGTGCCAGTGTTCTTTATGCCCATAAGTTTATTGAAAAGGGTGCGGTCGTAATCGATAACGGCAATGATTTCAGGCTGAAAGAGGATGTTCCTCTGGTTGTGCCTGAAGTTAACCGCAGCCAAATAGCCAAGCATAAAGGCCTTATTTCGAATCCAAACTGCACAACAATTCAGGCTGTTGTAGCTTTAGGGCCGATTCATCAGAATTTCGGCCTGAACAGTTTCATTCTGACCAGCTTTCAGGCTACTTCCGGTGCAGGTAAACAAGCAGCGAAAAGCCTTTGGGAGGAGTTTTTGAGTCTGGTTAATCAAAATAAAAATAATGATTTTGACAACTTAGACCTTTTTATCAAAGAGAAGCCTGTTGCTTTTAGCAATCAGATCGCTTTTAATGCCATTGCTCAAATCGGAGGTATTGGCGAAGACGGCTTTACCAGCGAAGAAGTCAAGGTCGTCAATGAATCTCATAAGATCTTAGGCGATGATTCTATTCGCGTCTCAGCGACTTGCGTAAGGGTCCCGGTCTTTACTTCGCATTCGGAATCAATATATTTCATAACTAAAAAATCTGCTACATTAGAGGATGTGGAAAAGGCCTTGAAGGAAGCAGAAGGGCTCGTTTATCTAAAAGACGGCTTGTGTTTTCCTCTTGAATCCCAGGGCAAGGATGATGTCTATGTAGCCCGCCTGCGCAAAGATCCTTTTGTAGAGAATGCTTTCTGGTTATGGTGTGTTGCCGATAATTTAAGAAAAGGCGCTGCCTTAAACGCTGTCCAGATAGCAGAAGAACTTCTTTAAAGCTTTTCTTTACTTAGAGAATTCAATAAATTTAGCTGGGTTATCGGGGCTGATGAATATTTTCGTTTGGCTGGTTTCGACCATTACTATATCTTTTTGATTCGTACTGGTCAGATAAGCCCTGAACCTGCCGTATTTTTTGTTCCAGTAAATACCGGTTGCTGCGAATAATCCGCCGTTGCCCCAGAGCCTTATGCCAAAAGAGATGGGAGAGGTTAATTTAGATATTCTTTTTACGCCGCTAAATTCTTTTTTTCTTATACGTGAATATATGATGAGTTTAGCATTAGATATTTCATATCTTACGGGAGCAATAAGGTAGCAAATTAATATAAACAGAGTGAGCAGACCTGCCGGCATCAGCAGTTCTTTGTTGTAGAAAGTCGCAGTTATGAAGCCAGCAGCCACTATCATGACCATAGCGGTTATAATCTTTACAGATAGGCTTAAAGGAGCTATTTTCCCCTGCATAATCGACATCGATTTATTTTATAATAAATCGATGGTCTTGTCAAAATGCTTGTTTTTTAGTCTATTATTTATATAATATCAGGAAGCGAGCCAGAGCATTAAAGAAAGATATGAAAAAACACCATAAGCAAAGGAATATTTTTCTGGAAATCGAGTATCTCGGTACAAATTATTTTGGCTTTCAGATCCAGAATAAAAAGAACTCAAAAGAAATTACTGTTCAGGAAGCCTTAGAGAAGGCAATCAGGAAGATTTTTAAAGAGAATATAAAGCTGATTTATTCATCGCGAACTGACCGGGGGGTTCATGCCAAGGCCCAAGCAGTTAATTTCACGACTTCCAGCAGTATCCCTTTAAAAAATATTAAGCCCGCTTTAAATGCTATGCTTGCCTGTGATATAAGAGTCAAGAGGGTAAAAGAAGTTCCTCTTGATTTTCATGCCCGCTTTCAGGCCAGCTCAAAAATATACCGCTACCTTATTTTTCAGGCAAAGGAGCCTAGTGTTTTTGTTAAAGATTTTTCCTGGCATATAGAGCAGCCACTTGATATAGAAAGAATGAAAAAAGCAGCTAAAAAGATAATCGGCAAGAAAGATTTTTCCCGGTTTGCTAAAGAACCCGATAAATACGCCAGCTGTGTTAGACAAATAATTGATATTCACATTTATAAGAAGTCTGAGTTCATATACCTGGATATCGAAGCCACGGGTTTTTTAAGGAATATGGCTAGAAACATTGTATCTTTTCTGGTTGAGTTAGGCAGGGGGAGGATTTTATTAAAAGATGTCAGTAAAATCATGAAAAATGATGCCGGTTATCATAATTTCCCGGCGCCTGCCCAGGGATTATGCCTGCTTAAGGTTAATTATAGCTAGATAAAGTCTATCTCTTTGCTGGGTAAGTTTTTATAGATTTTTTAGCCTTTAGTGGTATAATTTTTTCCAAACAGCAAATAATATAGAACTAAATATGAAGAAAATATCGATTTTTTTAATTCTGGTAATGGTTTTCAGCATTTGCGGCTGTAACAGCCTGCGCAAGAAATTTATCCGCAAAAAGAAAAATACAAAAGAACCTCCGGTTTATATTGATTTTAAAGATTATCCGGAAAAGCCCACCAAGGAGGCTTATACTGATTATTACCTTTTTGTCAGAGGCTGGCTTGATGAATTGATCGGAGCCCTTGAACAGAATGATAGTTTTAAACGCAAGAAAAGAGCTATAAATGAAGCTGTTATGAATATAGAGCAGATAATCTCATTTTTCAGCGAAGAGGGCCGGGAAGCTGCTTATCCGCTTTATGAGGAGATGACCAGTATTAGAACCGAGATAGAGAGCAGGCCGAATATGAGCGATATTAATTCTAATGATGTCAAGCGCAGATCAGAATCCGTTAAAAGGAGGTTCGAAAAAAGTTTTACTTATTCGGATGCCGAAAAATGGATGAAATAACATTAAAAGAATTTGAAATTGGCACACTCAGCAATAACTCCTATCTTATTTACAGCCAGAAAACAAAAAATTCCTTTTTAATAGATTGTCCTTCCCCGACAGACCAGATAAGAGAGTTTATTGATAAAAATAAATTAAAACTTCTTTTTATCGCCCTTACCCATGCCCATTTTGACCATATTGCCGGATTGAATGACTTTAGCCAGGATGTTTTTATAGATGAAGCCGAGAAAAGTTATTTAAAAGACCCCAACCTTAATCGTTCGTCTTTTTTCCTTGCCCCTTTATCTATAAAAAGAAGCCCTAAAGTATATCAGGGGGATTCTTTGGCCTTTGAAGGCCGGCAAATAGAAGTTATTCATACTCCCGGACATTCCCCGGGAGGGGTTTCTTTGAGATTAGGTAAGTGGCTTTTTAGCGGCGATGCTTTGTTTTTTCGGACAGTAGGAAGAACCGATATTCCTGATGCTTCGGCTGAACTGCTGATAAAGTCGATCAATGAAAAACTTATGGTTTTACCCGAAGATACCATTGTCTATCCAGGCCACGGGCCCAAGACCAGAATCGGTGAGGAATTAAAAAATAACCCCTATTTGGCCTAGAGAGAAAAATGGTTACGTTTATCGGTAACCTGCTTGCCGGCAGGCAGGCGATGCCCGTTTCGGTTAGGTAGTCCGGTTACATAGAATAATAAAAATAAAGACGTTACCGCAACCCAACTACGATAAGGTCTTCCTAACCCTAACCGATAGACGAAAACTTAAATGTACGCACAAATTAAATACATATCATTTAAAGTAGACTTAGCTATTATTAAAGGAGATTATGGAGCTGTACATAGAGGCATTTTTTGATTATCTGAGAGTGGAAAAAGGACTTTCTGATAATACAATCTATTCCTATGCTGAAGACCTGAAAAAATATGTCGAATACCTTAAGAAGAATAAAATAAACGAACCTAATAAAATAAACCGAAAGAGCATTTCTGACTTTCTTTTTATCCTTAGAAAAAACATCTCACCTATAAGCATTTCCAGGGTTTTATCCACAATCAAGAGTTTTCACCGCTTCTTGCTTCGTGAGAAGATATCTTCGGCAGATCCCTCTCACTTAATAGATACCCCAAAGGTTGATAAGAAAATACCTAATTTCTTAAGTTTTGAAGAAGTTTCTAGCCTGTTAAAAGCTCCCAATCTTAAGAATAAGCAGGGCATAAGAGACAGGGCCATTTTAGAACTTATGTATGCTACTGGTTTAAGGGTTTCAGAATTGGTAACTTTAAAATACGGCGATTTAAATATAGACGTAGGCTTCCTTAAATGCAAGGGAAAGGGTTCAAAGGAGAGGATAGTGCCTTTGGGCAAGACGGCCGAAAGGTTTTTGACGAAATATACTTCTGAATCCCGGCCAAAACTGCTTAAAAACCATGAATGTCTTAACCTTTTTGTAGCCCAGGGAGGAAAAAAGTTGAGCCGCCAGAGTGTCTGGAAAATTATCAAAGCAGCGGTCAAGAAGGCCGGTATACGCAAAAAAGTCAGCCCTCATACTTTGCGTCACAGCTTTGCTACCCATCTTCTTGAAGGCGGTGCGGATTTAAGAAGTGTTCAGGCAATGCTTGGCCATGCCAGTATCACCACTACCCAGATTTATACTCATGTAAACCAATTAAGGTTAAAAAAGATTCATAAGCAGTATCATCCAAGAGCCTAGGAAGTGAGCATTATATGATTAACAGATTGAAAAAATTACCTAAATTTTACGGCCCGGTATTAAAAACCGCATCATCTATTGCCGCCGGCCAGGGTTCATCGATATATCTTGTGGGAGGAGTGGTCAGGGATCTGTTTCTTAATAGAGATATTTTTGATTTAGATATAGTGGTCGAAGGTGATGCCATAGCATTAGCCGAGGAGCTGGCCTCCAGGTTAAAAGCTGAATTCAAAAAACACCATTGCTTTGGTACTGCTACTGTTGAGCTTAAAGGGTATAAGCTGGATTTTGCCACTTCCAGGAAAGAATATTATTCTTTTCCAGGAGCTTTGCCTAAAGTAAGTCCGGCCAGCCTGGGCGAGGATCTGTTCCGCCGTGATTTTACCATAAATGCCATGGCTATAAGCCTGAATAAAAAAGATTACGGCAGGCTAATAGATATATATAACGGTGTAAATGATTTAAAGTCAGGCAAGATAAGGGTGCTTCATGAGAACAGCTTTATGGACGACCCTACCAGGATTTTAAGGGCTATTCGTTTTGAACAGAGGTTTTCTTTTATGATGGACCTGAAAACTTCTCATTTACTAAGAGAGGCGATAAATGCTAAAGCCCTTACTTTAGTGAGCCCGCATAGATTAAGAGACGAAATAATCCTTATCCTTAAAGAAGCCCAGCCTTTAAAACATATTAAAAGGATCGATAAGCTCATTGGAATTAATTTCATACATAAAGACTTGAAGCTTAAAAACGATGATTATGTTTTTTTCAAAAGAGCCCAGGGAATAAGCAGCGGCTATTTAAAAAGCTTTAAGACATTACGCAAGCAGCAGTACTGGATTATTTACCTGTCCAAGATCCTGATAAGGCTGTCTGCTAAATCCCTAGAAAATCTTTTGCATGATTATGCTTTTCGTAAAGGTGAAAGGATAATAATTTTATCTATCAAGGCTTCGCTTTTTAAGGCAAGAAAGCTGAAAAAACCTCTAAAAAAGAGCCTGATATACCGATTCCTAAATCCTTTGAGCTTTGAGGCAATTTTGTTCTTTTATGTATATTATCCTGATAAGATAGCACGCGAGAACATAGATTGTTTTTTAAAAGAACTGGTAAAGACTAATTTGCGCATAAGGGGTCGTGACCTTACAAGGCTTGGTCTTGTTCCCAATATTTTATTCGGCAAAGTTTTTGAAAAGCTGATGCATGTCAAGATAGATAAGGGGATATCGACCAAAAAGGGCGAAATGATCGAGGCCTTGGAAATATTCAGAAGTTTATCCCGGCCAAAACCAGATTAATGTATTGCTTAACTTAGGGTTTTGGGCTATAATCGAAACCTTACAAAACAGATAAGTTTTTTTTAAATGAAGCACATAAAATCTCCAGCTCTCTCAGCCGAAACAGGGCAAAAAGATCCTGAGGTTCCCGAAAAAGGGTTTGTAGGATATCTTAGGTTAAAAGTCTTTATGCCCGAAAATCAGTCTTTGAAAGACCGCAGGCAGACCCTGGAAGGCCTTAAAAAAAAGGTCAGAAACAAATTTAATATTTCGGTTGCTCAGGATGGAGCTGATACCCATAAAAGCAGTGAATTATTTTTTGTCTGCGCGAATTATAGAAAAGCACAAGCCTTAGAGGTTTTGCAGAACTTAGAAAACTTCATAATAAACTCAGGGCAGGTTCATATTATCGGACTTGAGAAAGGCGTGATCTGATTATGTCAGTACGTATGGATAAGATAAACCAGGAAATACGAAAACAGATAATGGAAGTAATCCAGCGCGAAATAGACGATCCGACCTTAGAATTTTTGTCAATCACCAGTGTAAGGACCACTTCTGATTTGCAGGAATGCAGGATCTATTTCAGCATGCTCCAAGACGATAAATACCCTCAGGCTAAGGAAACCCTTGAGAAGATGAAAGGGTTTATCCGCAGCTCTTTAGCAAAAAAAATACGCTTAAAAGTATTGCCTCAACTAGTATTCTTTCCTGATGACTCTATAAAATACAGTGTAGATATCTACCGTAAAATTGAGGAGATAAAAGCCCAGGATGCACAAAAGAGAAGTAAAAAGAGCGATTGAAAAAATCAAAAAGAGCAAAAGTTTTCTTATCACAGCCCACATGAACTTGGAGGGTGATGCTTTGGGGTCTGAGCTGGCCATGTATATCATCCTTAAGAAGCTCGGCAAAAAGGCAGTTATCTTTAATAACGACTATCTTCCTGATATTTACACATTTCTGCCTTTTAGCCGGACCATAAAAAACGATCCTCCTAAAAATGATTTTGACGTTGCTTTAGTTCTTGACTGTTCCGATTCTTCAAGGACCGGGAAAGTCAAGGATTCCTTGAGCCGGGCTAAATGCATAATCAATATAGATCATCATATCAGCAATACTTATTTCGGGGATATTAACTGGGTAGAGCCTGCGATAGGTTCGGCCTGCCAGATGATATATTTTCTTTGCAATAAATTTAAGGTAATGGATAAAAATCTGGCTCTTTGTCTATATACTGGGATGTTTACCGACACTGGAAATTTTACCTATTCAAATGTTGACTCTTCAACCCATCAAATAGTTTCACAATTGATGGAATATAACCTTCATCCCCATAAGATCTACGAGACTATACATAGCCTTTGTATGCCGTCGGACCTTAAGTTCATGGGAAAGATAATCTCATCGCTTAAATTCGACCCTCAGAGAAAAGTCTGTTGGGCTGCTATTAACAAATGGAAAGAAAACAGTTATGACTTGACAGAGGTAGTCTTTTCGGTCATGCGCCTTTTAAAAGAACCTGATGTTTTTGTGCTTTTTAAAAAAGTAGACCACCATAAAACCCGCGTAAACCTTCGTTCACGTTCCCGCGTTGATGTGAATAAGATAGCAAAGTTTTTCGGCGGAGGAGGGCATAAGCGTGCCAGCGGCACTACAATCGATGTGCCTATTCATGTTGCCGAAGAGAGAGTTATTTCCTTTATCAAGAGATACACCAACGGTGCTAAAAGAAAAAAATAAAAAACCGTGCAGCAGCAAACCCAGGAAAAAAAAGACGGTATTTTATTGATCCATAAACCCCGGGGTATCACCTCGCACGATGCGGTCGATATTATCCGTAAAAAGCTTAAAACAAGAAAGGTCGGCCACGCCGGGACCCTTGACCCCTTAGCTGAAGGTCTGCTTATAGTCCTGGTGGGGGCCTGCACAAAACTTTTTCCTAAGTTTGTAAAGTTTGATAAGGAATATCTTGGCATTTTAAAACTAGGCGAGAAAACTTATAGCGGAGACTCTCAAGGCCATATCCTGGAAAAAAAAGATTTTTCCGGTTTATCAAAAGAAGATATAGAAAAAGTCTTTTCTTCATTCAAAGGCCCCTCAGAACAGATTCCTCCCATGGTTAGCGCTATAAGGCAGAAAGGAAAGAGGCTTTACAATCTAGCTAGAAAAGGCTTGGAGGTTGAACGAAAAGCACGAAGCATAAATATTTTTTCATTGGATATAATCAAGATAGACATGCCTTTTGTAGAGTTTAAGGTCCATTGTTCCAAAGGTACTTATGTAAGAAAACTGGCCGAAGATATAGGCGAAAAACTAGGCTGTGGGGCTCATATGACTAAAATCTTAAGGCTGGGTGTCGGACACTATAAGTTATCAGATTCAGTTGGCCTGGAAGAGGTGGCTGCAAAAGATCTAAAACCTGCTAATTTATGAGAGTTTTCTATAAGAATCTTCCCAAGAAAAGAATAGAATGCATTGCTGCGATAGGGGTGTTTGACGGCATTCATCTTGGGCACTCATATATTTTGAATAGAGTCCGTATTTTGAGCAAAAAGCATGGTTTTGATTCATTGATAATCACCTTTGACGTAATGCCTCAGCATTTTTTGAATCTGGCCCATATCGACAACAAATGGCTTTCTAGAAAGACCTTCAGCGGATACATCACAGACAGGGAGCAGAAGATAGAGCTTATCAAGGCCAAGGGAATAAAAAAATTATGGTTTTTAAGGACAAATAAAAAGCTTTTGGAGTTATCAGGAAGAGATTTTATAAGATATATTTGCAGTTATTTTGATATAAAAAGTTTAGTAGTAGGAGATGATTTTCGTTTTGGCTACGCCGGATCCTGCGGAATCAAAGAGTTAAAAAAACTCTCGTCTGTCTTCGATTTTAAGGTTTTTGTAGCCAAGAAAAAAAGACAAAAAAATGAAGTGATAAGTTCAACCTCCATAAGAAAGCTTATTCAACTGGGGCGTTTAGATGAAGTATCTCATTATCTGGGCAGGGATTTTTCTGTCCGGGGTAAGGTATGTAAAGGAAAAAAATTCGGGCGCAAAATAGGTTTTCCTACAGCCAATTTCTATATTCATGACTTTGTCAGCCCGCCGCCGGGCGTATATGCAGCCAGGGCTTTAATTGCAAAAAAACTATATCTGGCAGCTGTTTTTATCGGTCATAAGCACTCTTCATTTGAATCCCGAAACCTGATCGAAGCTCATATTCTGGGTTTTAAAAAAAATATTTTGGGAAAATCGATAAAAATATTTTTCATAAGCAAACTTAGAAATAAGCGTAAATTTTCATCATTGCGAAAATTACGCTCAGCAATAGAAAAAGATATCCAGTCCCTAACCTCAAAATATAGTATTTCACCTGCCTAACATACACAACTTCTTGTGTCATAAGAATTTATTCTTGAAAAACTATTGACAAAACCTCCATATAGTTTTAT
>JAFGHG010000060.1 GCA_016939345.1 Candidatus Omnitrophota bacterium | reverse complement strand
CACTTTTCCTCCGGAATTCAAGGACTACCGCTACTTACCTTTTAAAATAACTATGTATTTCAAAACCTACTGAAATGGGGGGGAATAAGGTTTGGGCAGGATTGACATTTAAGCTTATCGTTGTTATCCTATACTGGCAATAATCAAAATCTTTTTAAAAAATAATGATCAGAGAACCTGTTGTCTGCGGCCAGTTTTACCCGAAACAAAAGGAACAAATAGCTGAATTTATCCTTAAGTTTTCTTCGGAAAAAAGCACAAAGGTCGACGCAAAAGGAATAATCCTGCCTCATGCCGGATACATGTATTCCGGAGAAGTGGCTGTCAAGACGGTAAGCTGCATTGCTTCTAAAAAAAGGGTAATCATCCTTGGCCCAAACCATACAGGCATCGGTCCTGATTTTGCTGTCTGGCCCAAAGGAAAGTGGAAAACACCTATGGGGCTTGCTGAAATTGACGAAGAGCTGGCTATGGATATAATCTCAGCCGGCAGCCTTATCAAGGAAAGCTACGAATCTCACCTTGAAGAACATTCTATAGAGGTAGAACTGCCTATTTTGCAGTATTTTTTTTCTGGGTTTAGATTTGTTCCTATTGCCTGTAAACAGGCTGACATACAATATTATCGTGAAGCAGCAAGAATAATTTTTGAAAAAATAAAAAAATACAAAAATGAAGTTCTGGTTGTGGCCTCGACAGACCTCACCCATTACGAACCCGATTCATCAGCAAGAAAAAAAGACAGCTATGCCATTGAGGCCATAATAAATCTCGACGATGATGCCCTGTTAAAAACTGTAAAAAAATATAATATCAGCATGTGCGGAACAGCACCGGTTTCGGTATTTATTTCCTGTATGAAGATGTATAAAGCATCCAAGGTAGAAGTGTGTCTTTATAAGACCAGCGGCGATGCCAGCCATGATTTTACTTCAGTTGTCGGCTACGCAGGCATACTTGCAAAATAAAAAGCCTTTCATTAAATCAAAAGGAAAAACGATATGGATGAACCGACAAAAAACCGCAGAGAAAAAGACTGGCAGGAACAGATAAATAAAGAAAAACAACAGGCCCAAGATAATAAGACCTCTTTTCATGAGCCTAATTTTTCTATTTTCCTGTCATCACTAAGCATGCAAGCGATGATCGCCATGGGAAAAGTAGAAAATCCTGTAACCGGCAATATCCAGACTAATCTTGATCAGGCAAGATTTCTTATAAACACCCTGAACATAATTAAAATAAAAACATTAAACAATCTGACTTCGGATGAAGAAACCCTGCTGGAGGATTATCTCTATAATTTACGTATGATGTATATAGAGGCTCGAAAAGATAACCAGGAGAATGAAAAATGATAGATGATGATTTATTAAAGATTCTCGCCTGCCCGGCATGCAAAAGTGAAGTTATGTACAGTGATGATAAAATAATCTGTAAACATTGCCACAGAAAGTATCCTATCAAAGACGGCATACCGATAATGCTTGTTGAAGAATCTCAGGAGCAATAAAATAATAAAATCAATACCTTAGGGGAGGCAAAAACATGGATTTAAAAAATAACAAAATGAAAATACTTCTCATCCACGGCCCTAACCTTCACCTTCTGGGCAAACGGGAACCCGATATATACGGTTCAGCAACTTTATCAACCATCAATTCTGAGTTAAAAAAGATTTCAATTAAAAACAATATTACCCTTACATCATTTCAGTCTAATTCAGAAGGGGATATAGTCGAAAAAATAACCAAAACCAAGTATGATCTCCTTATCATAAATCCTGCTGCTTACACTCACACGTCAGTCGCTATAAGAGACGCCCTCTTAAGCATCAAAAAACCTTCAATAGAGGTCCATCTATCAAATATCCATAAAAGAGAGGATTTCCGCAAAAAATCCCTTATCAGCGACATCGTAATAGGGACTATAAGCGGCTTCGGAAAATTAAGCTATGAACTTGCTCTTACAGCGGCCATCTCCTACCTAAAAAATAACAAATCCAAACGTGAAACAAAGAGTTAATATCTGTTCAAGGCTGTTAAGCAGGGATAAATTTTCAGGCTTGCTGATTTCCAACCCGGTTAACATATCTTACCTGACCGGCTCTGAACCCATGGACGGCTATCTTCTTGTTACATCCTCTGCAGAACTGTTCTTTTTTACAAACTCAATATATGCGCTTCAGGCAAAAAAAATACCAAGCTGGCGTTGTTTTACCGCCTCGCTTAATAAAAATATATTGCAATTGATCTGCGAAAAGATTAAAAGCCTTAAGTTAAGACGGGTCGGTTTCGAAACCAAGCATCTGCCTTATTTACAGCAAAAGACCTTAAACAGATTTCTCCTTGATAAAAAAGTTTTTTTTGTCGAGACGAATGATTTTATTGAAAAAATGCGCATGATTAAAGCAGAACCTGAAATAAACTGCATACGTAAAGCTATCACTGTAAATCTGCAGGCTTTTGAATACGCCTGCCAAATTTTTAACCCAAAAACTACAGAGAAAAATCTGGCTATTGAGATCGAAAAGTTCTTAAGCCTTAACGGCGATAAAGATCTTGCCTTTCCGGTTATAGTTGCCGGCGGCAAAAATTCAGTCTACCCCCATTATCAGCCAAAGCAAACAGCTATAGGACATAAAAACTTTCTAATCGACTTAGGCTCAAAGCATTCTGGATATTGCGCTGACTTGACAAGGGT
>JAFGHG010000059.1 GCA_016939345.1 Candidatus Omnitrophota bacterium | reverse complement strand
ACAGCTGAAAGGAATGTTTTTTTCGCCGGCATATTGTTGGGGATATCGATAGGCATCCGCTTATCTTTTGCGCTTTTGCCGCTTCCTTTTATATTTATAATATACAAAAACCCTTTATGCAGATCATTAAAAGAAAAACTTATATTGATATCTTTATTTTTTCTTGGCCTGCTGACAGCTATGCTTCCGGCTGCTATTCTTTTCTATTTTTCTAAGGAAAGTTTTATTTTTGGAAACTTCATCTATCCAGGTCTGAATACTTTATACCGCCAAGAATCAGGTTATATGAATGCAATGACCATTATCGGAAAATTTCAATATTTAAAAGACCTGTTTTTGCAGCCGGGTAATTTTTATCTTTTACTTACTCTTGCAGTATTCCTGCCTTCAGCCTTTATTATAAAAAACTCTAAATTTCATTATAAATCTGAAATCCTCTCAGTCTTGGTTTTTCTGCCTTTTCTTTTGGCCGGATCTTTTGCAGCCACCCCCAGCTGGTATCAATATTACTACCCCTTGATGCCATTTTTGCTCCTGGCCTGCCTCTATAGCATGAAAACGCTCTTTA
Source organism: Candidatus Omnitrophota bacterium (assembly GCA_016939345.1). Taxonomy (GTDB): domain Bacteria; phylum Omnitrophota; class Gorgyraeia; order Duberdicusellales; family 4484-171; genus JAFGHG01. Next base: position 8,386 of record JAFGHG010000059.1, on the reverse strand, counting down.
CGGTTACAAGAAACAGAACAATAGTCCTGTTGGTCTTTTTCTTTATGCTTTTTCAAACCAATTTACACGCAAAATTCAGCATATTCAATATCGTTACGGAGGTAAAGACTGCTATTTCCAACTCTTCCTGGCAGACCATGCTAATCCGCGCTCAAAGCCAGGAAATCCGCAGAATAACCAAAAAAACTAAGATACTTACCCTGGCCCCGGTTTACTCCTTGGAAGCCGATAATCAGATATATAAAGAATTTGCCACCGGGCCTTTTGCCTTTAGGGTAAGCCATTTGATTAATAAAGAGCAAAGAAATAAGTTTAACATAATATCGCGCGAAGAATTGCCTGACTTGCTTGAACAGGACCAGCCAAAAGCCATACTGGTTGGCTTTGAAGGCTATCTAGAACAAGAGTTTATCAACTATGCCCAAGCTAATAATTATCGAAAAATTATTTTATCCAGCGGAAAGGTTCTATATCTGCCTTAAAACATCTGACCCCGAGCAATTGCCTCAAAAATAAAAACATTAATCCTTTTACTCTTAAAAAGCAATGCTATAATGGGTGCAATGAAATATTCACTTGTAATACCTGTGTTTAATGAAGAAGGCAATCTTGAATTTCTTCAAGATAAAATCGATAAAACCATGAAGCCTCTTAAGGCTGATTTCGAAGTCATCTATGTCGATGATTTAAGCTCAGACGGATCGTTACAGGTAATGAAAAACATGCAGTCTAAATATCCTGAAATAAAAGTAGTATCATTAAAAAAAAAATCAGGCCAGTCTGCTGCCCTTTATGCCGGATTTATGGCCTGCCTGGGGCAGTGGATTATAACCCTCGATGCCGATTGCCAAAACCCTCCCGAAGAAATACTCCGACTGACACAATTTGAGAATGAATTTGACTTTATAAGCGGAATAAGAAAGAAAAGAGGTGATAATTTTTTGCGCAAAACCTCCTCTGCTATGGCCAAGTTCGCAAGAAAGGCAATATTAAAAGATCCAACACAAGATACCGGCTGCGCCTTGCGCCTCTTTAAAAAAGATATCATCTCCTCAATATATTTTTTCAGGAATTTTCACAGGTTCTTCCCCTATCTGGCAAGGCTTCATGGCTTCAAGGTAAAAGAAACACCAATAACTCACGAACCAAGATACAAAGGAAGATCAAAGTATAAAACTTTCAATCGTCTTGTTGAAGGCTTATTTGATCTCTGGGGAGTCTTCTGGCTGAAAAAAAGGACTATCAAACATGGATCTAAGACTCAATATTGAAACTTACTGGCTAATTTTAGGCTTCCTGGGTCAGATCCTTTTTTTCTTAAGGTTCTTTGTCCAGTGGCTGGCAAGCGAAAAAGAGAAAAAAAGCGTCATCCCTCTTTCTTTTTGGCTGTTCAGCTTATCGGGAGGAATCGTACTCCTTGTTTATGCAATACATATTAAAAATCCTGTATTTGTTGCCGGGCAATCCTGCGGTATTTTTATCTATATAAGAAACCTCCTGCTTTTATCTAAAAGAAACAAAAACCAATAAAAAAAACCGGCTCAAGAACTGAGCCGGCAAAGGGTTGGCCTTTTTTAATTGTGTCTATATATTAACCGAATGAATTGTTTTTGGCAAGGAAAAAAATAATTATTTTTTTCACGCCTTTCCGGCCTAAAAAAACATCATAAATATTATGTTTTTAAGCGGAAAGCGGAAGGGCAAAATAAAAAGTCGAACCTATGCCCAGCTCTGATTCGACCCAGATCCTTCCTCCGTGAGCTTCTATTATCTCTTTACTGATTGCCAAGCCCAATCCCGAACCTGCTTCCTCGCCGCCTGCAGGCCTTTGTATCTGTTCAAAAGAACTGAATGTCCTGGGCAAATCTTCATATTTTATTCCAATGCCTGTATCTGCCACCTCAACGCGCAGTTCATTATTCAGCTGCCTGGTGGTGATAGCTATCCGGCCTTCTTTTGTAAATTTGATAGCGTTATTAACAAGATTACTAAGCACCTGAAGAATTTTATCGCGGTCAAAGACTGCCGGCGCGATACTTTCATCCAATTCCAGTATCAGCTGAAGATTTTTCTTGGCGGCCACTGAGGCCATTGCCTTATGCACTTCCCTTACAGCTTCATTTATGTTGTTTTCCAGAAAGTTAAATTCGACTTTACCGGATTCAAGCTTTTGGAAATCTAACACATCATTGATCAAACGGGCAAGCCTGTCAACATTCCTGCGTGATGTATCAAGTATATCTCTCTGCTCTTCGTTTATCTCCCCGGCCAAACCATCCAGGACTATGCTGATTCCGGTCTTAATAGCAGCCATGGGCGTTCTTAGTTCGTGAGAAACCATAGAGGTCAGTTTCGATTTCATCTCCGCCACCTCTTTTATCTTCTCTTCAACTACCTTTCTTTCGGTGATGTCTCTGGCAGTGCATATTATATATTTGGTCTGACCAGTCTTGTCCTTCATTAAAGATAAGCTAAGCAGCATGGGTATTGTTCTGGTATCAGAACATAAATAGTTTACCTCAAAATTTTTAAGGTCACCCTTAAGAATATGATCCTGCATATCTGCCAGGTTAAAACTTGAGTTATAAGTACAGCATATCTTTTTTATCGATTCGCCGATAAGCTCTTTCTCGCTGTAGCCCAAAAGCTGGCACAAAGACCTGTTTACTCCGATTATTCTTAAATTAGAGTCTATTATTATCAGAGTCTCTGCCATACTGGCGATTATATTATCCACATATTCTTTTGATACGGTCTTTTTCTGCAGGTCCTCAGCCATGGAGTTAAAAGAATCTGCAAGCTGGCCGATTTCGTCTTTAGATTTTATATCTATGCGGGTATCGAAATTGCCTGCGGCTATCTCCTTGGTTCCTTTTTGGAGCTTGTAAATATTTCTTGTTATCAGTTTTGATAAAAAAAGCGAAGCAAAAAATCCTACAACGCCTATGGATATCTCTATCCACAAAAGTCTGTCAAGCGATACGTTTATCTTGTCTTTTTGAGCGTTGACATTAGCCTGAAGGCTTTTCAGGCTTTTTTGCTGCAGCTTCTGCTGGGCCTCCTGAAATCGTTTAAAAAGATCATTGACTTTTATTATCTGTAAGTTGATATCGTAGGTCGATTCCGAACTTTCTGCATAGCCAAGAAGTATATAGCCGGATCTGGTCAGCTCAAGAATGATATCAGATATCTCGTTAAGCTGGCTTAAATCCTGAGAATATTTTATATTGGCCACTAGCTGGTTTATCTGTCTTAATACCGCCTCGGCTTCCTCCCGTGATTCTTCGCTCCTGACTGAAAGAAAAAGCTCTATTTTGCTTTGGGCTTGGTTTATCTTTTCATTATATTTCCTTAAGGTGTCTATCTCGTGGCTTAAAGGGACTACCAATGATGAGAGGTTTTCTATCTCTAAAAGTAAAGGGTTGCTTATAATAAAAAAAGAAGCCGACAAGAGTATTATAATAAAAAAACCCAGGAATATCTTATGACCTATCGAAACCTTCATCGCTACGCTCCTTGGCTTTGACAATTTACTTAGTGATCCCGTATATTATTTCAGCATTACGCAACATTGCCGGCGTATATACAATATGCAACCTATCGGCAACGGCCAGATTAAGCATTAAATATCCTTTTTTGTTAGAAACAATGGGTATGTTTGACGGTTTTTCTCCTATAAGTATCCTTAAAGCCGTCTTTGCAGCATACTCTCCGTGTTCGCCAGGTACCTTTGACAAACCAACCAGAGAAAAACCCATCATATCAGTAGATTCTGTTCCTATAGGCACATTGACGTTTCTAAGCATGAATTCGTTTGCTTTATCAATATCCCAGTTTTTTATACCTGAGGGACCCGGGCTTATAAACATATCTACCTTATCTTTAAGTCCAAGATACTTCTCCTTCCAGGTTTCAAAATCCGGGGCAAATTCTACGTAATCAAACCCGCCGTCTACGAATTTAGCATAATATTCTGCATTGCGGTGCTCGCTGTAGACATCAGGACCGATAAAACCGACAACATCACCCCTTACAAACTTTTTCATATGTTTATAAACACCGTCTATCAGCCCGACCTCCAGCATTCCTGTGGTATTGGAATAAGGCGCTTGGTATTCAGATATATCCCAGTTTATTCCGCAAAAAACAACCGGCAGCTCCGCATCTCTATAATAAGGCATGACTACATACTTAAAGGCGTTATCGTCGGCTACTATAAGCACATCCGGCTTATATTTTTCTATGTAATCTTTTACTTTCTTGCCGGCTTTTACTTTGAAATCTTCTTCTGGATTATTTTTTGTATCCATATATATAACCTGGTATTCTAGATTGTTGTCTTTAAAGACTTTGACTGCGCTCTCTTCTTCTCCATCGCTCCATTGATAACCTTTATGATAAGAATTTACATAAAGCACCTTTTTCCCCTTATAATCATCTGAAAAACAATTAATTAAATTAAAACCAAGGCAGAAAAAATAAAAAAATAAGAGTAAAGTTTTTAAGAGCTTTGCCATTGATCTTAAGGAATAAATCTTCTCTTTGTATCTACGACTATTGTCCTGGCTGCCATATCCCCGACCCGCTGCCAGTTCTCGCTCAAGGCTACTATCAGGACTCCGACCATAAAGCTGAAAAAGCCGTCTATAAACTTTAGTAGATTTCTTACAAGGGCTCGCCCGAAGCCGCATGGCTGCAAATCGATCCCGAGGACTCTGATGCAAAGTATCTTTTTGCCGGGAGTTATCCCCCATTTACCTTCAAGGTAGCTGAATAAAAATAATCCTCCTATTGCCCAGATTATTCCCAAAGCCATAATGGTAAAACCTGAAAACATGAATAACTGGGAAGGATCAGCAAACTTATCCATATCAAATAAAGGCACCATGGCCATAGACCATCCCAGGCCCAAAGGAAAAACTAAGATAAAACCATCTATCAACTGTGCCAGAGCCCGCTTAAAAAGCGGTGCATAAAATGCGTGTTTATCCTGAAAATAAAATTCTTCCGTTCTATGCTTTCGCATCAAAGCAGTAAAAATAAAGGCCAGTATAAAAGGCACAAGCAGGCTGAGAATCTGAGGTATAAACATAATAAACGTAAAACCTTTGGGAAAAGGGAAACCTTTGCCGAACCTGAAGTCATTGGCTATTTCTGAAGCGGATACCTTTATTATTCTTACCGACCCTGGATACGAAGAGTAAAGCATAATAAAACCGTCAGAGCCGGCTAACGGATAAACGCCGATTTCACTTACAGCAAAAGAATCAAAACTGAAGAAATCTTCAAGCTTCTTGCCTTGAAGCCTTGCTCCGTTTATCTTTCTTTTAGCATAGTCTGCATAAAATACTTGAGGCTCTCCTTCCCAGAGAAAAGTAAACCAGCAATTATCGGTCTCAAGTACAGGTTCCCAATCCACAACATCAAAATTTCTGCTGCTTATAGGTTTATTTATATAAAAAAGAGATCCGCTACTTTCATAGAAAAAATGAATGGTATTATCATCTGTTATCACCCTGATGTTTTTGGCTAAATAATCAAACTGCGATGAATTCCAGAGGGTAAGATTTGCCTGCCTCTGCCAGGTATTGTTGATTAATGCCTTTACAACTATTTCGCTGGGTAAAAATTCAATAACTGCCGGACTGCCTTTATATAAAAAGGGGTTTGAAATGTTTCCCAGATTCCTGTCTAATTCCAGCTCTATCAGTTCGTCGTTTTCAATGTAAGCAAGATAAGAAGGCGATATTATCCAAAGCTTATCCTTGTCCGCAAATAGCCAGGGGTTATTTGCGGCAATGTCTATGGCCGGCACTGGTTCGGGGCTGGCCTGATCCCAGGAGTAAAGTTTTGTTGTATTTCCCGGCTTAGGTCTGAAACTTTCTGTTTCAGACAAAAACCAGAGCTGATCCTTATAAATAGCTGCCTTATCCGGCTTAAAAGCCTCAAAACTTTGCAGAGTAGTAAAAGCCGAACCGAACATAAAAACAAACATAAAAACAAAAGGCAGGACAAACTGCAGGATGAGAAAAGCAGCGCCTAGAATCCCTATGGTAATAGTAAACTTTTTCTTATCCGTTTCAGAAAGATAGCCTTTTACCTGCTCATCAACTGTCATAGAGATCTCCTCAAAATACTCAATCGATGACTAATCTTTTATCATACTTTTAGTCGTCCCTATAGGCGTAGGAAATTTGTAAACCACAATATAACTGGAAACAATGAAAGTAAGTATGGTCACTAGTTGAATCAACTGTGAGGCTTCTATGCTGATATGCCCCAGTGAATAAGCCAGCACAGCGATCAAAAGAGAAAACTCGCTTAACTGGCCTAACCTGAAACCTATCTGCTCAGCGAAAGACTTTTCCTCGCCTATCCAGATAAACATCCTTTTAAAAAGCCAAGGCTTAAACATAATAAATATACCGGCCAAAAGCAGCGCAGGGATCAAGACTATTTTCATTACCAGTAGGTTTAACCTGGCACCCAGAGCAAAAAAGAACAAGACCAGGAAAAAATCCCTTAACGGTTTTAATTTTTCAGATAGGAAAAAAGATATCGGATGCCTGGCCAGCACTACACCGGCAAAAAAAGCCCCGGTCTCATAAAAAAGCCCCATGCGGTTAGATATGGTTGCTATGCCAAAGCACCAGGCAAGGCCTAATATAAACAACAGTTCATGCAAACGGTCTACTTGAAGCATTATCTTACGCAATATATATTGTTCGAACAAGATCAAAATAGCTATGAACAGTATCAGTTTAAAAAGGAGTATAGCAAAATTTAAAATAGCCCCTCCTTCCATGCCAAAGCACCTTATTAAAGCCAAAACCATTATCGCCAAAAGGTCCTCTAAAATCAGCACCCCAATGCAGACTGCTCCCATGTGTTTCTGATGCAAAGCGGTTGTGGGAAGTAATTTAACTGTAAGGATCGTACTGGAAAACATAAGAGCCAGCCCGATACAGATACTGTCCAGAAGCCTAAAACGTAAAATCGAGGCAAAAGAAAAAGCCAGGATAAAAGAGACAAGGCAATTCACTATGGTTGCTGCCGATGCCCGCTTGAATAATTGGAGAAGTTTTTGAGGATGAAGACAAAGGCCGGCAAGAAAAAGCAACAGGGTCACTCCTATGCGGGACACCAATTCAACAAATTCAGCCTGTTTTATCCAGGCTAAGCCCCAGGGCCCCAATAAAGCCCCGCATAAAATATAAGCCACTATTATTGGCTGTTTAAGCTTTACGGCCAGATAAGAAAGGACAGCAGAACCGATCAATATTATACTAAGATCAAAAGCAAATTCTTCCATATATTTATTATATAAGGAAAAAATATTTTTTCCATTAACTTATTGCCCTATTTGAAACTTATGATAATATTTAAATTAAGAAATATGTCTTTTCTAAAGAATAAAATCTTTAAATCCATAAAGGAAATATTTTACCCAAAATACCATTGCCCGATCTGCGGGTTTTATGGGGTTTTTCTAATCTACAGCCCTCCTACCGGAAAAAGAAAACACGCTCAATGCCCAAAGTGCAAGGCCCTTGAAAGGCACCGCTTGCAATACTGCGTAGTTAAAAAGATCTTGCAAGACAGGGGTGCCAGCCAGATGAGCATGCTTCATTTTGCCCCTGAACAATGCCTTCATAGCATCTTTAAAACTATATTTAAACCTTATCTTACTGCGGATTTAAGCCGAGACGATGTTGACAAAAAAGAAGATGTTACAAACTTAAGCTTTGCCGATGAATCATTCGATCTGGTCTTTGCTTCCTGCGTCATGCCCTATATAAAAGAAGATAACCTCGCTTTTGCCCAGATAAAAAGAGTGCTCAAGCCTCAAGGAATAGCCATACTTACCGTTCCGGTAATCGGTGAGAAAACCATAGAGTATCCGGAACCTAATCCCAGCGAAGACGGGCATATCCGTTGTCCGGGTTATGATTACTTCCAGAGATATAAGTCTTTTTTTTCTAAAATCATCATTTATACAAGTAAAGATTTCAGCAAAAAATACCAGCTCTACGTTAATCAAAACCGCATGGATTTTTCGAGAAAAGATATGCCATTACGACCGGCTGTAGCGGGAAAAAAATATTTAGAGTTTGTTCCGGTCTGTTATAAATAGACCAAAAATCTTCTTATGTCATTTACGAGGTGTTTCGGCGGGATACTCCTTGCAGTCCTCATACATCCGCGGACAGTGCAAGCAAAGGTCGGTCTCCTTTATCAGGTCTTTAAGCTTCTGATAAAGATTTTCTGTATCTATATAGTAATGGTAATTTTTGTTATACATCTTCTCAAAGGTATGAGCCCGGCAGCAAGGATAGACTTTTTTAGTCCCGCACAGAAGTATGGCATTTAAACAAAATTCATATTT
>JAFGHG010000058.1 GCA_016939345.1 Candidatus Omnitrophota bacterium | reverse complement strand
TGATTGTGTTTATTGCCAGCTTGGGTCCAAACCTGGATTACGGCTTAGACGTTTTTCCGGCCTTGACTTTAATAAGCTTAAAAGCCAGCTAAGCAAGGCAGTTAAATCAGGTAAAAAAATAGATTATATAACCATATCCGGCTCCGGCGAGCCGACTCTGGTAAAAGGCTTGAAAAAAATAATAGCTGAGATAAAAAAAATCAGCAATGAAAGATATCCTGTATGCGTTATCACCAACTCTTCCTTGCTTTATCTTAAAAGCGTCAGGAAAGAATTGATGGCAGCTGATTTAATAATCCCCTCGTTAGATGCAGCATCTGAAAAGACTTTCTGTAAAATAAACAGGCCCCACAAAAGCATAAGCTTGCATAAAGTAATAGAAGGGCTTATGAAGCTTAGCAAGGAGTTCAAAGGAGCAATCTGGCTTGAGATCATGCTGGTAAAGGGTTACAACGACTCTTTAAGCGAAGCCAAAAAATTCAAAAAAATAATATCTAAGTTGAAACCGGATAAAGTCCAGTTGAATTTACCTATAAGGCCTCCGGCAGAAAATATCAATATTCCCGATAAAACAAGGGTAGAAGAAATAAAAAAAATAATTTCAGAATCAGCTGAGGTGGTAGTCGATAACAGAAGAAAGCAGATTTCGGATAAATCCGCAATAGATTTAGAAGGCCTTTTGCTTAATTTCTTAAAAGTAAGGCCGGCAACTGTTGACGATCTAGAAAGCTCTTTAGGCTTGAATGCTGAAACCGTATCGAAAGAGTTAAAAACATTAAAAAGAAATAAACAGATCAAAGAAATAAAACGAAACAAAAAGAAATATTTTGTTATCCGATGATAAAAGATAAAGTCAGAGGATTACTTCAAAGCCTGCCCCCAGGGGTTACGCTGGTAGCAGCGACTAAAGAAAGAAGCCCCGAGCAGATGATCGAGGCCTTAGAGTCCGGGGTATCGGTGTTCGGAGAAAACTATATCCAGGAAGCAAAGGATAAATTTGCAATAATCGGCAAGAGGGTCAGCTGGCACTTGATAGGCCATCTTCAAAAAAACAAGGCTAGGCAGGCAGTTGCGATTTTTGACATGATAGAGACCCTTGATTCTTATGAGCTCGCTCAAGTCTTAGATAAAGAATGCAAAAAAATAAATAAGGTGATGCCGGTTTTGATCGAAATAAACAGCGCAGCCGAACCTCAGAAAAAAGGCATTCTTATCGAAGAAGCAGAGGCGTTTTTAAAAGAACTTAAGCCTTTTTCTTATCTTAAACCCCGGGGACTGATGACCATGGGCCCTTTTGCCGATGACCCTGAATTGATAAGGCCATATTTTCGAAAGATAAAAGAACTGTTCACTCAGCTTAAAAAAGAATTTGACTTTAAATACCTGTCAATGGGCATGAGCGATTCTTATAAGGTAGCCATAGAAGAGGGGGCCAATATAATAAGAGTGGGGACTGCTATCTTTGGAGCAAGAAGTAGTCAATCATGAAGACTCATATCGGATGCATCCCATGCTTTTTCAGGCAGGCGATAGAGGCTGCAGACCTGGCCGGGGCAGACTTAAAGACACAAAAAAATATAGTCAACAAGCTGTGCCGGGAACTGCCTAAATTTTCCTATGACCTTTGTCCTTCTTATATGGGGCGCATTCTCTACAAAATAGTTATTGATCAGACAAAGGTCAAAGACCCTTTCCATGAGCTTAAGCAAAAAAGCAACCGTCTGGCCTTAAAACTCTACCCGAAGCTTAAAAGAAAAGTTAAGGCGTCAAAGAATAGATTTTTTACTGCTTTGGAGCTTGCCATTGCCGGCAATATTATTGACTTTGGCGTACGCAATTCTCATAAAGTTGAAAATGAGCTTAATATTTTTTTTAAGGGAAAATTCAACCTAAGGCGCCGGCATAAGAGCTCGATATTCGATTATGTGCATTTTAAAAAGGATATTAAAAGGGCAGACTCGGTTCTTTATATCGGGGATAATGCCGGTGAAATAGTTTTTGACAGAGTGTTGATAGAAGAGATACAAGATGCCTGGCCGGGAAAAGATATTACCTATGTAGTCAGAGAAAAACCTATAATCAATGATATTTTAATGGAAGATGCCAAGGTGTGCGGTATGCATAATATAGTCAGAGTAATTTCCAGCGGTTCTGATGCACCGGGAGTAATACTGAAACAGGCAAACCCTGATTTTTTAAAACTCTATAAAAACTGTGATATAATCATCAGCAAGGGCCAGGGAAATTTTGAGACTTTGTCTTCAAGCCCAAGGCCTGTTTATTTTTTGTTCAGGGCCAAATGTCCGGTTGTGGCTGAGTACCTGGGCTGTGAAGAAGGCGATATAATTTTAAAAAATAGCCAAAAACATCATGAATATTAAAGTCATATTCGAGAAGCAGGCTAAAACTGAAAATTTATCCAGCGGCTGGGGAGTTTCCTATCTGATCAACAATAAAATGCTTTTTGATCTTGGAGAAAAAAAAGAATTTTTTGAGGATAATATCAAGAAGATGAATATTGACCCCAAAAAATTTGAAAAGGTGGTCATATCTCATAACCACTGGGATCACTGGGGAGGCCTTAATTATCTTTTGCAGTTGAATAAAAAACTTGATTTTTTTGTCACTTCTGACTTTTACCAGGAATTTAACTGTCAATTAGGTGATCACAGGGTAGAGGTCATTGAACAGCCTAAGGAGATATCCAGGAATATTCACAGTCTTGGGTCTTTTAAGGTTATTTATAAAGAAAGAATGATGAATGAACAGGCCCTTTGCCTTAAAACAGAAAAAGGACTGACCATAATCTGCGGTTGCGCCCACCCCGGGGTCTTGGAGTATGTAAAAAAGGCAAAGGAATTATTTAAAGGCAGGGACATCTATTTGATTATGGGCGGGTTTCATTTAATCGACAAAGACAAACGAGTTGCTGATTATGTAGGCCGGCAGCTTAAAGAAGAGAATGTTTTTAATATCGCTCCCGGCCACTGTACCGGTTTTGATGCAGTTCAAATACTTAAAAGATATTATCCCGATAATTTAATAGATATTGGAGCAGGCCAGGAAATAGAGGTTTAATCCTTTAAAAAAGCGGAGGTGTAGAGTGCGCTGTACAAGATTTTTGCTCTGGGTATTATTTTTATCAGTTGTTTTATTAGGCTGTGTCCAGATGAGAGACTATGTAGGCGAACGGGAAGGAGCCATGGGCCTGATGCAGAAAAAGACTTTTGGAAAAGGCGAAGAGGTCAGAAAAGATTATTATGTTGTAAGCGGGGGCGATGGCGTTGTTATTGGAGATGTAAAGGATGAAGTGATAGCTAAACTCGGCCTTCCCGATGAGGTAAAGACTACTTTTGAGGGCTACGAGCAATGGATCTATACCGATAGAGCGGTAAGCTTTTATTTTGAAGGCGAACGTCTGATCCGCTGGGAGCAGCTATAAGGAAAAACAGCTGTTTAGTTTTTTTGTATAATTTTTTATTTCCTGGATTTCTTTCAACTGATTGGCATTAAAAAAGTTAAAGATTGAATTGTTCTGCAGAAGCGGCTCCGATAAATCAGGGCAGTACTCATTGAAAATATCTGTTCCCGGTACAGGCGAGAACTCGGAAAGTGAAATTTTTGCTCCTTGTGAATTTAAGAAATCTATATCTTGTTTGAGCTGTTTTATGTCCTGGCCGGGATAACCGAGCAAAAGATACATGCTGAATCCGCCTTTTTTGTAGCCCGCTTTTTTTAATAAATCTATTTTTTCTTTTAAGTTTTCTTTTTTGATTTTATCTTTGCCCCAGAGTTTCTGAAGTTTTTTATCGAGCACTTCCAGCCCGAAATGAGGATTTATGAACCCGGCCCTTTTAAGCAGACAGGCAAGGTCTTGATCAAGAAACCTTAAATGTATGGCGTTGGGGGTATGAAAATTTAAATTTCTTTTTAATTTCAGGATTTTAGAAAATAACTTTTTTGCATCTTCGGGTTTATATATCAAGGCATCGTCATAAAAAACAAAGTTTACCATCCCTGAATCTGAATATTTTTTTATAAAGTCAGTTATCTTGTCATCACCAAGCCTTAAAAATTTCGGATATAGTTTAGCGATTGCGCAGAAACTGCAGCGCATAGGGCAGCCCCAGGTAGTTCTTAAGACAATATATTCAAGTGAATTATAGAAAAAATCATACTCAGGAAGAGTCGAAAGTAAATCTTTAGGCTGGTATTTGCACTTAATCTGAGTAAAAAAGTCTTCTAAGCAATCGTTTTTATAAACAAAATCGCAGGCTGTATTTTTACTGGCATGGTTATAGCATAGGCTGGCATAGGTGCCTCCTAAGATTATTGGTGTGCCGGGGAAACGCGCTTTTAGTATTTTGCTGATATTTACCAGACCCTTATACCAGTAGGTCATGGATGAAGTCAGTAATATGACATCAGGCTTTTTATTTTCCAGTTTAGCCTGAAATTGATTGATGGTTATGCCGTATCGTTTATATATTCTGGGTATGTGGGAGGTTGCCGCAGGTTTTGTTAATTGTATTGAATAGAATTTTCCCCTTCCGTATCTATCATGAGAGATTTTTCTATCCAGGCAGTCTATGTAGTCAATTTCATGACCTTGGTTTTTTAGATAAGTGAGCAAAACCAGAAACCCGTAGGGCTTAAGCCAGAAATCATATGCCGCAAAGTCAGTAATCCAGGGGTTAACTGCTAAGATACGCATATTTGGCACCACTAACCTTTTGACAGCCCGACCATTTCAACCTTTCGATTACACCCATTTGAACTATTAATATTGCCATTACCCTAACGACCCCATGCATATTCAAATACAACTAAAAACAGTTAAATCGCTACTATTATAGTATAACAAATGTGATATAATAACCAAAAATAATAAGCATGAGGAATTGGCTATGATTGAAAGATTTTTTTTAGAAACAATAAAAAAATTCAACCTTTTAAAGAAAAAAGATAAGCTCCTGCTTGGCATTTCCGGAGGGCCGGATTCTATTTTTCTGCTTCATCAACTTAAAAATATACAGAAGCAATACAGCCTTAAACTGGTCTGTGTCCATTTTAACCATGGCTTAAGAAAAGAGGCTGACAGCGAAGAGGATTTTGTAAGGCAGCTTTGCCGGGAGCTTTCAATAAAGTTTATCAGCGAAAAAAAGCCGGTTAAGGAGTTTTTTAAAGGTGACTCACTTGAGCAGACTGCCAGGAACCTGCGTCTTGATTTTTTCCTTAAATGTTCCCGCCAGGAAAAAATCAAAAAAATTGCTCTTGCCCATCACAAGGATGACTTGGTTGAGACAGTCCTGATGAGGCTGATCAGAGGTTCGGGCTTAAAGGGCTTGAGGGGGTTTTTACCCAGGTCCCGTTACAAGAGCCTGACAATAGTCAGGCCCTTAATCGAGATAAGCAAAAAAAATATCCTAAGCTGGCTTAAACAGGAAAAAAAATCCTACTGTTTGGATAAAAGTAACTTTGAGGATAAGTTCTTTCGCAACAAGATAAGACTTAAATTATTGCCGGCATTAGAGGACTTTAATCCCAATATTGTTGATAGCCTTTTCCAGCTTGCCCGCACAATCTCGGAGGATTATGATTTTATTTATAGCCATTGCCGGAGTATCTACCTAAAACTTAAAAAAAGCGATAGCAAAAATACCATCAGTCTTGATCATAAAGGCTTAAAAGAACTGACAGGAGCTTTATTCAATAATGTCATCCGCATAGCAATAGAAGACTTGCAGCAGCACACAAGAAGGCTTGAAATAAGGCATTTGGATGAAATAAGGGACTTAGTTTTATCGAGGCCTACTGGCAGTATAGTTGATCTGCCCAATCTGATAGTTAAAAAGAGCCATAATCATATAATTATCCAGTCTTTGCTCATGTAAATTCTGCCTGAAAAGACTTTATTTGCCTGATTTATCAAATCTTGCTTTTATAGGCTGATACAGTATAATACTACTACTTATGAAACAACCGCCCAAAAAAACAAAACCAGATAATCTGCGTCCGGTTATGATGGCAATAGTAATCTTCATAGGATTACTTTTTCTTTTTAATTCTTTTGATCAGGAGAACGGGCTTTTTACCAAAAAGCTTACTTACAGTGAGTTCTATAACGCCCTTTTGAAGAATCAGGAAAAACCCACCATAGAGGAAGTAACTCTGCAAAATAATATTCATATTATCGGAAAATATTTTCAGAATGCTGACCAAAAATACCGCTATTTTCAGGTGTATATACCCGAAGATGATAAGGAACTTATTGCCTTGCTAAAGAAAAATGTAGGAAGTTTTGAAGTCAGAGAGCCTTCTATCTGGGGTTCTCTATGGTACCCTTTAGTATCATTGACCTTTTTTATTCTACTTTTCTGGTATATAACCCACAGAGGCAATCAGATAGGTTCCCGGGTATGGAGTTTCGGCAAATCCAGGGCTGCTATTTTGGATAAAGAAAAAAGGACAAAAGTCACTTTTAAGGATGTTGCCGGGATAGATGAAGCAAAAGAGGAGCTTGAAGAAGTCATCGATTTTCTTAAAGACCCTAAAAAATTCCAGCGCCTGGGAGGAAGGTTTCCCAAAGGAGTCCTTTTGGTCGGACCGCCTGGTTGCGGTAAGACTCTCTTGGCTAAAGCTGTGGCCGGGGAAGCTGAAGTTCCTTTTTTTAGCATCAGCGGCTCTGATTTTGTGGAGATGTTTGTTGGGGTAGGAGCTTCAAGAGTCAGGGATCTTTTTGCCCAGGCCAAAAAAGCTACCGGCCTTGAAAGAAAGGGATGCATTATTTTTATAGACGAAATAGATGCCGTAGGCCGCCAGCGTTTTGCCGGGTTAGGCGGCGGGCATGATGAAAGAGAGCAGACCTTAAATCAGTTGCTTACTGAAATGGATGGTTTTCAGACTGAAGTAGGAATAATCGTAGTAGCGGCTACTAACCGTCCTGATGTATTAGATCCGGCCTTGCTTCGTCCAGGCCGTTTTGACCGTCATATTGTGATCTATGCTCCGGATATAAGGGGCCGGGAAGCTATTTTAAAAGTCCATACTCGAAAGATAACGCTGGCCGAAGGCGTTGACTTACAGACAGTGGCTAAAAAGACCCCTGGTTTTTCAGGAGCTGATTTGGAAAACCTTTGCAATGAAGGAGCTTTGCTTGCTGCCAGAAGGAATAAAGAAGCTGTCACCCAGGAAGAGCTGGAAGAGTCCATAGAGCGGGTTGTTATGGGGCCTGAGAAAAAGAGCAGGATCATAACCAGGCATGAGAAAGAGTTGACTGTCTATCATGAAGCTGGCCATGCTTTACTTTCTTTATTAATACCTGAAGTAGACCCCATGACCAAAGTTTCGATAATTCCAAGGGGCATGGCCGGCGGATATACCTTTATGCCTCCTAGAGAAGACAGGCGTTACCGCTCAAAAAAAGAACTACTGGGAGAAATAACCGTTGCTTTAGGCGGCAGGGCCTCTGAGGAGATCAACCTTTCTGATGTTACTACCGGAGCAATGAACGATATTGCTGAAGTAACACGTATTGCCAGGAAAATGGTCTGCGATTATGGCATGAGCGATAGATTAGGGCCTTACTCTCTCGGTAAAAGCCAGGGCCCGATATTTTTAGGCCGCGATATTGCCAGAGAAAAAGACTATAGCGAAAACACAGCTCATATGATAGACGAAGAGGTGAAGGCCATAGTCGATGCCTGTTATGAGCGGGCCAAGAAGCTGATAGAAGAGAACAAAGATAGGCTTAAAATTCTGGCCGATGCTTTGTTTGAAAAAGAAGTTTTAAATTCCGAAGATGTTAAAACTTTGTTAGGCATCAAAGATAATTAAATTCCTGCCAGATGAGTTCAAATACCGTAAACATAATGCCTTTTGAGGTAAATAACGAAGTTCAGGCCCGCAGTCTTATGGAATCTTTAGGTGTTAGCAGCCAGGGCATAAAAATTATGGCGCCTAAAAGCATATATTCTGTTTTTAGAATCGAAGGGATAAAGTCCTGGGAGGCAAATATAATAAAGCAACATCTCTTGTCTTTGGGCGCTGACGCAGCTATTGAGAGGAGCGCTCTTGTTAAAGATATTGAAACGGGTGTTTTGGTTTTTGGCAGCAGAGACCAGTTAAAAAGGCTGTGCCAAAAATTAAAAAATCAACCCTTCAAGCTTAAGCAAGTATCTGAAGGCCTTTTGTCTTGTCTTGATAACCTGGATAAAAAAGTCTATAATCTGACTTGCCGCGATAAGAGTTTGTTTATAAGAAAACCTGTCATCTGCGGCATCGTCAATATTACAGAAGATTCCTTTTCCCGGGATGGACTGCTGAATATTTCCAACCGTTCGCAGTCTAAGCTTAACCAGGCAGTTTATGCTAAGGCTTCGGAGATGATAAAATACGGGGCTCAGATAATAGATATCGGAGGTGAATCTTCCCGGCCCTTTTCCCGGCCTTTACCTGTTAAGGAAGAGATGAGAAGGGTTATCCCTGCAGTCAAGTTCTTGAGAAAAAAATACAAAAAAACCATAATTTCAGTAGATACTTACAAGTATCCCATTGCCAGGGCAGCTGCAGATGCCGGGGCTGACATGATAAATGATATTACAGCACTAAGGCATTCGCCAAAAATAGCTCAAATTATCAAAAGCTATAATTTAGGCTGTGTGCTTATGCATATGAAAGGCACTCCAAGCACAATGCAGATAAGTCCTAAATATAATGATCTTATGTCTGAGCTGTCTGATTTCTTTAAACAGAGGCTGCAGTATTGCCGCCAGCAGTCAATTGCTTTAGAGCAGATCTGCCTTGATCCGGGCATTGGCTTTGGCAAAAAGAGTGAAGATAACTATGCTATTATAAATCATCTTTATAAATTAAAAGCCTTCGGATTGCCTATATTTATAGGAATATCGCGTAAATCATTTATCGGCAACCTTCTGAAGCTTGAGGTAAATGAACGCCTGGTGCCGACAATTGCCGCAACTGTGATTTCTCTAACCAGAGGCGCTAATATTTTAAGGGTCCACGACGTCAAAGAAACTGCTCAGGCAGTAAAGGTGGCCCAAGCCATAAAATTAAACTGATGGATTTTTTAGCACGTCCTTTAAACTGGAAAGATATTGTCGAGATAATAATCCTTTGGATGGCTATCTACCGCATATTTTTATTTCTAAAAGGAACAAAGGCTATTTATCTTTTACGAGGCATAATTATTTTAGTGATAGCTCTTCTGGCTTTTCAGATGCTTGATTTCCCGGTACTCACAAGGCTTCTGACATACTTTTTTGCTTTTTTCCTTATTCTGGTTGTAATAATCTTCCAGCCTGAATTACGCGAAGGACTGATACACTTAGGAAAACGGCATATTTTTTATATTGAACCTAAAAAAGAGGAAATAGAGAAGACCTTGCGGGAGATAATATCCGGTATCAGTTCGCTTTCAAGGAAAAAAATCGGAGCATTAATAGCTATTCAGCGCGAAATATCCCTTAAAAGATATATAGAGAGCGGAGTAACTATAGATGCTGAAATAACCTCAGAACTCATTCAAAATATATTTTTTCCCGGTGCGCCTTTGCATGACGGAGGTATTATTGCCAGCGGGACAAAGATAATAGCTACTTCCTGCTTGTTTCCCTTAAGCGAAAACCCTGACCTTGAGCGTTCATTAGGCATGAGGCACAGGGCCGGAGTTGGATTGTCTGAGCACTCAGATGCTTTGGTTATTATTGTTTCGGAAGAGAACGGCTCTATTTCTTTAGCCATAAACAGCCAACTGACTAAAAATTTAGCGCCCACAGACCTGCATACAATATTAAAAGGCCAATTAAATAAATCTCGTTAAACAATGCGTTTAAGAAAGATCCTCATCCACAATTTCTGGCTAAAGCTTATTTCTTTAATCATCGCCATATTGGTTTGGCTTTATGTAATCGGGACAATAACCGCCGGAGGAAGAAGTACATGAGCCGGGTCCTGGACCAAGCTGAGACAAGCTGTCGGACTGAAAAGATAAAAAAAATAAAATTAGGCTTAAATGTAGACCACGTTGCTACTTTACGCCAGGCCAGAGGTACTTCCTATCCTGATCCGGTGGTCGCTGCTTTACTTGCGGAAAGTACAGGCTGTGATTCCATAGTTGTCCATTTAAGAGAGGACAGAAGGCATATCAGGGAGAGGGATGTTTTTTTGATAAAAAAGGCTATCAAGATCCCCTTAAACCTTGAGATGTCTACTAACAAGCAGATAGTCGATATAGCCCAGATGATTAAACCCGATCAGGCTACCCTTGTGCCGGAAAAACGCAAAGAACTTACCACTGAGGGAGGCCTGGATTTGATAAAAAATTATGCAAAGGTCGAAAGGGTTGTCAAAAAACTAAAAAATTCTTCGATAAAAGTAAGTTTATTTATAGACCCCTTTAAGCAGCAGATCAAAGCAGCTAAAGACCTGGGGGCTGAGATTGTAGAGTTTAATACGGCGGCTTTTGTTGAAGCCAAAGGCAAAGCTCGGGCAGAGAAAGAATTTCAAAAAGTAAAGAACGCCTGCTCGATAGCTGAAAAAGAAGGTTTTTTCATAGCTGCCGGCCATGGTATAGATTATCTGAATGTTAAAAAGATAAAACAAATAAAAGAACTGCAAGAGCTCAATATAGGCCATTCTATAATTTCCCGTTCGGTATATATAGGATTGATAGCGGCGGTAGAGGAAATGATCGACTTGCTTAAAGCAAGCAATTAAAAATTAAAAATGAGAAGATAAAAAACAAAGACTTATAAGTAAAATATTGCCAATAATAAAAGCATCATTAAAAACAAAAGGCGTAAAAGGATCAAATTTTTCATTTTAATTTTTAAATTTTTAATTTGAACGGAGCGACATATGGTTGTGGGAGTAGGCATAGATATCATAAAGATAGAGAAGATGAGGAAAGCTATTGAAAAATGGGGAGAAGCATTTCTGGATAAAGTTTTTAATCCTGAAGAATTAGCAAATATATATAAAGGTAAGATGTTTTACCAGCGTCTGGCAGCAAGGTTTGCCGCAAAAGAAGCAGTAATAAAGGCTTTAGCAAAAGAACAGCCACTGGCTTTGAGAGATATATTTATTCTCAACAAGCCCAATGGCGCGCCTTACTGCAGGTTTAAAAAAGAGATTGATAACGAGATTTTTTTGTCTATTACTCATGTCGAAGATTATGCCGTTGCCAGTGCAGTAGCCCAGAAGTTATAAAAATGGATTTGTCATCAAAACTGAGAAGAAAAACTGACACCCACAAAGGAGATTACGGACATGTTTTAATCGTCGGCGGGTCTTCAGGATTGACCGGAGCAGTATGCCTGGCTGGCCGGTCTTGTCTGAAGAGCGGGGCTGGATTGGTTACTGCAGGAGTGCCTGAAAGCTTAAACACCATATTTGAAACAAAACTTACCGAAGTAATGACACTTTGCCTGCCTTGCGAAAGGGGTTGCTTGAGCCAATCTGCATTCCCACTTTTGAGCAAATTTATTGAAAAAATAGATGTTCTTGTGCTTGGTCCAGGAGCATCATTAAGCAAAACCACTCAGGTTTTGATGCGCAAGATCATCAGCCAGATCAATAAGCCCATGGTGATTGATGCCGATGCTATTACTGCTCTTTCGTTTGATTTGAGCATTCTTGATAAAAGAAAAGCCAAAGATATTGTCTTAACCCCTCATTTAGGAGAATTTTCCCGGCTGATTAAAAAAGACAAGCAGGTAATAAAAAAGAAAAGAAAAGAACTTGTAAAAAACTTTTCTATTCGTTATAATCTTAGCCTTGTTCTTAAAGGCCATAGGACCCTAATCAGCAGCGCCAATAAGCTTATTGAGAATAAGACCGGAAATCCGGGAATGGCAACAGCCGGCATGGGCGATGTTTTATCAGGAATTATAGCAGCCTTTATAGCCCAAGGTTTTAATGCTCATGAGGCTGCAAAAACAGCTGTTTATTTGCACGGTTTAGCTGCTGATTTAGCAGTAAAAGATAAAACTGAAAATTGCCTTATTGCTTCTGATGTAATCGATTATTTACCTAAGGCATTCAAAGCTTTTTATAAAAAAAGGTATCAGGGATAAGGGGATAGGGATTAGCGTAAACCCTGATCCCCCAGCCCCTAAACCCTAGGCCCTAAATTGCCGGCGTAGCTCAATTTGGTAGAGCAGCTGATTTGTAATCAGCTTGTTGGGGGTTCAAGTCCTCTCGCCGGCTCCATAAAAAGGGATTAGGTTAAAGGGAATAGGGGAAAAACTAAACCCTAAACCCCAACCCCTAATATAATGGTCGGGTACCCGAGTGGCCAAAGGGGACAGACTGTAAATCTGTTGTGCTTGCACTTCGAAGGTTCAAATCCTTCCCCGACCACTGTCTTATGAGGGCCTAGGGATTAGGGTAAAGGGATTAGAAAAAAATAAACCCTCAACTCCAGCCCTAAACCCTAGATTCTAAAATGCGGGTGTAGTTCAATGGTAGAACACAGGCCTTCCAAGCCTGATATGGCGGTTCGATCCCGCTCGCCCGCTCCATTGAAAACTAGGGAATAGGATATAGGGTTTGGGGATAAGGGAATAAAATTATTCTGGATAATTCTTCTAATCCTAAACCCCCAGCCCCTAAACCCCATACCCTAAACCTATATTAAAGATGAAACAAGCCATTTCTATCATCGGAGCCGGAAACTGGGGTACGACACTTGCTGTCGTGCTAGCCAGAAAAGGTTTTAATATAGAGCTTCACAGCGTTTTCAGCCAGCACAACAAGGATATGTTAAGACAAAGGCAAAATCGGCTTTTTTTAAAAGGCATAAGATTTCCTTCTTCCTTGGCCATAAACCCTTCCTTAAAAGAAACCTTGCAGAATGATATCATAATTTGTGCTATCCCGGTAAAATTCACAAGGTCAGTATTAAAAAAAATCAAGAAACAAAGAGTTCCTTTAGGTAAAAAGGTCTTTGTCAGCGTAAGCAAAGGCATTGAATCAATTTCCTTAAAGTGTGTTTCTCAGATAATCAAAGAAGAGCTTAAAAACGTCAGCATTGCCATACTTTCCGGCCCAAACATATCAAGGGAAGTATTGCAGGGCATACCCTCGACTTCCATACTTGTTTGCAAGAACAAGCAGATAGGCAGAAGATTACAGGTTTTATTTACCAGCAGGACATTCAGGGTTTACCTTCATGATGATCTGGTAGGTGTTGAATTAGGAGGAGCATTAAAAAACATTATCGCTATTTCCTGCGGCATATCCGATGGCCTGGGTTTCGGAACAAATACAAAGGCTGCCCTTGTAACCAGGGGATTGGCCGAGATGACCCGCCTGGGTAAAGCTTTAGGTGCTAAACCCACGACCTTCTGGGGTATTAGCGGCATAGGAGATCTTGTTACCACTTGTTTTTCCCCCCTATCTCGCAACAGGTCTGTTGGCGAAAGAATAGGTAAAGGGAAAAAAATATCTGATATCACTTCTCACATGCTTATGGTTGCTGAAGGTATAGAAACCGTAAAATCTGCTTACCGTTTAAGCAAAAAATTAAAAATAGAGATGCCGATAACCAAAGAAGTTTATTCTGTGCTTTACAAAGACAAGCCTCCCAGAAAAGCGGTTGAAGATTTGATGACCAGGCCTCTTAAGCAGGAAAAACTCTATTAAGACCCAGCCAGCTTCTTATTTTTCCTAAACTTTTTAATATTTGGCTTGTATTGCTTTTTTAAAAGCGATAAAATCTATATATAAAATATATTGATTTTATGCAAGAACGGCGGCAATATTTTAGAGTGGAGGACGATTTTAGACTTAAGATCTGGACAGATAAAAGTCTTTATGAGGTATATTCCATCTGTAAAAATATATCTTTAGGCGGGCTTTGTTTCCCGGCTCTGCAAAGGTTTGAACCTAAGATGTGCCTTAATTTAGGTCTGGATTTTCCCGAATTCAAAGGACAGATTCCGGTTAAATCTGAAGTTATCTGGCTAAAAGAGATTGATGACATAAATACCGTTATAATGTAGGAGTAAAATTTACTGAGGTCTCTTCTACTGATCGCAATAAAGTACTGCATTTTATAAACACCAGAAATAAAAACCCTGATCCGGTATAGGCTCTAAGGCCAGGAATTTATATATACTGATACAAAAGGAGTGATATATGCGGAATTTTTTAAAAAATAAAAT
>JAFGHG010000057.1 GCA_016939345.1 Candidatus Omnitrophota bacterium | reverse complement strand
CTTTAAACACGCAGCTTTTGAACGTTCAGCATCAGACAGCATCTTTGTAAAGTGTTCAAGCGATGATGAGGTGTTTGGTTTTGGAGAAAGCCTGCCCAGAGAATATGTAACCGGTGAGAACAGCCGGCAAGCGTACAACTTGCTTCAAACTAAAATTCTTCCCGCATTGGTTGGCAGATCTTTTTCTTCTTTTGAAGAATGCAATCAATTTTTCTTTGATTGTGACGGAATGGCCCCTTCGGAGTGCAATCTCAGCCGGGATACTCCTCAAACAGCAGCCTGGTGTGCAGTTGAGCTATCTTTACTTGATTGTTTTGGAAAGATTTTTAAACAATCTTTTTTTACCCGGCAGGCAGATAATAACAGCTTGCATTACAGCGGTGTCTTGCCTGCTGACAGGGGGTTCAAGCTATTAAAGGCACTTTTAAGATTAAAATTCTACGGCATAAAAAATGTCAAAATCAAACTCGGGCGCAAATTTCATTTATCGGATCTAGCCATGTCCCGCAGGATTTTAGGTAAAGATGCTGATATACGTATTGATGCCAATATGGCCTGGGCAAAACAAGAGGCTCTTGATAATATAAAAAAAATCTCCCGGTTTAATATCAATTGCTTTGAACAGCCACTGGCGGCAGATAATTTAATAGAATCAGCAGAGCTGCTCAAACAAACAGATGCTCTTATTATGGCTGACGAAAGTTTTAACACAGCCCAATCCTTAAAAGATATTATTGATAAAAAAGCTTTTAACGCTGTTAATGTCAGGATTTCTAAATGCGGCGGTTATCTGGCTTCTCTTAAACGTTGTCAAACAGCGATAAAAGAGGGTTTGGTTGTCCAGCTTGGTTCGCAGGTTGGTGAAAGCTCCTTGCTTTCGGCAGCTAATCTGGCACTGCTTTTAAAACTGCCCGGCATAAGGTATGCCGAGGGTTGTTTTGGTTTATATCTATTAAAAGAAGACCCCTGCGCGCCCCTTATGCAATTTGGCTATGCAGGCATGCCGCCGAAGGCTCCCTATGGTTACGGATTGGGGATTCAAGTTGATGAAAAGAAATTAAAGCTTTACAGCAAGGATCATGCGCTGGTAGGTTAATGAACAATAGTTGCTATTAATATAAAAGATGGTTAATACAAAAGCCTTGATTATGGTAGATGTTCAAAATGATTTTTGTCCCGGCGGGAAATTAGCAGTACCTGAAGGCGATAAGGTTGTACCTGGATTGAACGGGTATGCAAGGCTTTTTTCAGAGAAAAATCTTCCTATTTTTGCTTCACGTGACTGGCACCCTGTTCTTACTGGGCATTTCAAGAAATATGGAGGAGATTGGCCCGAGCATTGTGTCCAGGGAACTGAAGGGGCGCAATTTCATCCTGATTTATTTCTACCGTCAGGCACCATAATCATATCCAAAGGAATGGACCCCAAAAAAGACAGTTATTCGGTATTTTCAGGTTATGATTCATCGGGAACAAGTTTTTTAGAGATTTTAAAAAAAATATCTATAGATGAGCTTTTTATCGGAGGGTTGGCTACAGACTATTGTATAAAGCATAGCACGCTCGATGCTCTTAAGAAAGGCATCAAAGTGAAGTTATTGATTGATGCTATTAAAGGGGTTGAGGAATTAGACAGCGAAGCAGCCATAAGAGAGATGCTGGCAGCAGGAGCAAAAGAGATTATTTTTTCAGAAACAATAAAGTTATTTTAACTATGGCACGTTGGATAAAAGGGAAAAGGCTATCTTATTCTGTTTTTGATATACCGACAGATAAGATCAAAAACGGCTGGTATAGCGATAAGTACTTTGTCAGGACTCGGAAAATCCTGCAAAAGGATAATAACCATTCAAAAGTCTTAATGCAGGTATTTACGCGCAAGGAGGCTGTAGTCTGCGGTATTGATGAGGCTATAGCAATTCTACGCACTTGTGCTGACAGGCCAAAGGATCTGGTCATAAAGGCCCTTTTTGACGGAGACAAGGTGAAGCCGCAAGAAACAGTAATGACCATAGAAGGTGATTATTCCACTTTTGCCCATCTTGAGACTGTTTATTTAGGGGTGTTAGCTAGACCTACAGCTGTGGCTACTGCGGTTTCCCGGGTAGTAAGAGCAGCCAAAGGTAAAAAAGTTTTATTTTTCCCAGCCCGTTTTGATCATTATAGAGTACAAACTACCGATGGATATGCAGCATTTATTTCCGGTGCCTTGGGGGTTTCAACTGATGCCCAAGGCCTCTGGTGGGGAGAAAAAGGCCTTGGAACCGTGCCTCATGGTTTGATTGCTGCCTACGGTGGCGATACAGTTAAAGCGGCTGTTGCTTTCGATAAATATATGCCTAAAAATATTCAGCGAATCGTCCTGGTTGATTTTAATAATGATTGTATAGGCACATCTCTTGCCGTTGCTAAAGCTTTAGGGAAAAGGCTCTGGGGTGTCCGATTGGATACTGCCGAGGATGTCCGGGACATTTCTGTAAAAGGAGAAGGTAAAGAGTCATTCGGTGTTTGTCCAGAGCTTGTTTTTAAGGCCAGAGAGGCTTTTGATAGGGCAGGTTTTAAATCCTTGAATATCATAGTTTCCAGCGGTTTTGACGAGAATAAAATCAAAGAATTTATAAGATTAAAAGTGCCTTTTAATGCTG
>JAFGHG010000056.1 GCA_016939345.1 Candidatus Omnitrophota bacterium | reverse complement strand
TGTATTATATAATACTCCCTTAGCATAAACCTGTCAACCTCGTTAAATAGCTATATTTTCTATGAAACAAGGCGTGATCAATAGATGACCATTTTAGGTGGAGTGTATTATAGCAGAAGCTCTTATTATGGTCAACCCTAATTTATCCGCATTATTCTATAGCAAAAAATCTCTCAAAAAGTCAATAAAACTTCAAATGTGCGGCTTTTTTCTTTAATCTGGGGAGGAAATGGCCTAAAAGGAGAAGATCTTTTAACTATTTCTACGGCAATACTATTAATAAAATCATCACCCCCGGAAGAAACCACGACCGGATCACGCATAAGCAGGCCTCTTGCATCCACGGCGAACTGCAGAGTCACATTGCCCCGGCTTCCTACGCTAAAAGAAGCAGCAGTATTCTGTATCCTTTCCAGCACTTGCATATAATAACGCCTGGCAACAACATCTTGTTTTTCCTGCATCTTCTGCTCGATAACAGCATCTTTTCTCCTGCGCTGCAGCTTTTCTTCATCTAAATCGCCTTCATCTTTCGAACCCAGGGCTTCTTTGCTTACTTCATCCAAGGCCTCTCCTTCTCCCATCTGCCCGAACATCCTTCCTCCCAATTCCCTTTCAATGGGCATATCGCCCGATACTATCTGGGGAGTAAGGACAATGACCAGCTCATCTTTTGACCAATCATCTGCCTTCTTCTTAAAAAACATGCCGATCAAAGGTATGTTATGCAGCACAGGAACATGCCTTTCTTCTTTTTCGCGGGTTACTTTTTTCAATCCTCCCAGTATTATGCTGACGCCGTCTTTGACTATCACAGTAGTTTCAGCCTCGGAAGTGGTTACTATAGGGACTTCTGTAGATTTATCATCAGTAGTTATTGTCTCGCGCTCTGAAGAGCTTATTTCAGGACGGATCTTCAAAGTAATATAATCCTCGTGGTTTATTGTCGGTGTAACATATAACTTTACACCCACATCTACAAAATTTACTGTCTGGGTGGTTACCGCTGATTCACCTATCTGCGATACCGAAGAAGTTATATAGGCGTCTTTTGTCCCTACAAGTATCTTGGCCTCCTGATTGTTTAAAGCCAGTATTCGTGGGCTTGAAATGATCTTTGTCTTTCCGAATATCTCTAAAAAATCAATAATGGCCGAATAATCGCCTTTTCTGGTCACATTGGTCTCTCCGATAGTGCCAAAGCTTACCTGATCGCTTATGCCGCTGGGAGATGGTATATTAAAATCGCCGCTTACCCTGAAATATTTATTAATCCAGTAATCCCAGTTAATACCCTGATAAAATTCCTTTGAAGGCCTGAGCTCAATAATCATGGCGTTTATCAAGACCTGCATAGGCTTCTGATCAAAAGCAGATATCACTTTTTCTATCTTTTCCAGTTTACTGGGGTAATCTGTTACGATAATATTATTGGTTATTTCATTTACCCTCATGCTTCCGGTATCCTGGGAAATAAGTTCTGATAGTTTCTCTTCAAGGTTGGCTACAGCCATATAATTAAGGTTAAAAACTCTTGTCTCCAAGCTCTTATCAGTCTTAAGCACCACATCATCCATTTGGGCTATTTTCTCGGGAATATCGAGAACTATGACCGAATTGGTAGATTCATCGGTAATGACCTTGCCTACTTTTGAAGCTACCTGAGTGAGTATATTTGCAGTCTTAGTGGCCTTGGCATGTTCTAGCTCATATACTTTAAGCGTCCTGGAATCCCAATACCTGCGGCCGTATTGCGCCTCATAGTCCTTCTCGGGCATAACATAGATCACTTCACCTTTTTTCTCATAAGCCAGGTTACCGGAGATTATAACAACCTCAAAAGCATCCCATACATTGATATCTTTTAAAAATAAAGTTATTCTTCCTCTGATGTTGCCGCTTATGGAAAGATTTAATTTTCCCTTATCAGCTAAAATCTTAAGTACATCGACAACATCCATAGATTTGACATCCAGAGTTATGGTAGAATCAGAACTGCTTTTTGGCAGGTATCTTTTGGATAAAGGAGCAAGGGTCTCTGTCATAAGGGCTCGATTATCATAAACCCTCATCGGTGTCTCTACCTCAAAATCCTCGTATTTGGGTCTTTGCTGTTCAGGGGGTGTTCGCTCATCCTCGATTTCTATATAATCAAGGAGCAGATTAGCAGAATGGTTAGGCTCCGGCTCAACTTGAGAAAAAACAGGCAGAGATAAGAAAAATAAGGTAGATATAACAAAAAAAACAAAGCATTTTCCTGTATTTTTCTTCAAAAACATATTATAAATAAAGCTCAAAAGACTCTCCGTTTGCTTTCAAGATTACCGAATTATCCTGAATACTTTCTATTGTTATGCCCTCTAAAAAATTTTCGCCTTTTTTCAAGTAAAATGTCTGCTGATCCTTTGTGTTTTCAATCATGACTTTCAAAGGTTCTCCGGCAATTATACCCACCAAACGAAGGCCTGCTATAATCTTAGAAATCTTTTCTTTATCGGGTCCCGGATCCTTAACAGCTTGTTCTATTTCTTCCTTATAGGCCGGAGCAAAGATATCTCTTTGCTCTATTTTTCTTAAAAACTGCTGGTATTGAACCTGCTTGGGAGACCTTACTACATTAGCCGCCTTAGCCTCAGGAGTCATTTCCGGAAGTCGCATATTGAGAAAAAAATCTATATTAAAAAAGTAGATAACTGCGCCGATCAAAATAGTAAATATACATAAAAAAAGAATTCTTTTTAGCAAAATAAAGTCAAAGCCTTTCTGAACGGTTTTCTGCATACCTAGACCCCTAGAGACAGCATTCTCCTGCCTTCTCTATAG
>JAFGHG010000055.1 GCA_016939345.1 Candidatus Omnitrophota bacterium | reverse complement strand
GAGAAGACTCTGGGTATACTTTTAGAGATTTAAACATCATTGCGCCTAGATTATTTTTCGGCAGCATACCTTTTACGGCAAGCAACAAAACTTTAGAAGGATTTTTTTCTCTCAGGGTGCTCAAGTTCATTACTTTGCGTCCGCTGGGATAGCCGCTGTATTTATCGTATATTTTCTTTTTTTCTTTATTGCCGGTATAAAGAACATGGCTGGCATTTATAACAACCACCTTATCACCACAAAGAGCATTGGGGGTATAGGTAGCTTTTGTCTTGCCCATTAATATCCTGGCTATCTTAGCGGCTAAACGCCCTAATACCTTATCTTTGGCATCAATAATTACCCAATCCCTCTTTTCTTTTGTAAAAAATTTTGTTTTTTTCACTCTTACCAATCCTCCAATTACATCTCTATCAGCCACAGATATTTATAAAACCATGTCTTATAGGATTAAGACAGATTTGAAGTCATAGTGGCTTTTATATCATAAACTTAGGAAATGTCAACAAAAAAAAGGCAATTCAGGCCTTTAGATTTGCGATGCTTGTTTTAAATCCAACATGCCTTCATATAAGGCTTTGCCGGATATCACCCCCCATATGAAAGGAACTTTAATTTTTAGCTGTCTTACATCATCAAGGTTAGAAACCCCGCCTGAAGCGATTATTTTTAATTGGCTGAATCTGGATAGCTGATTATACTGCTCAAAATCTATACCGCTAAGCATGCCGTCGCGGGATATGTCGGTGTAAACTATCCAGCGAATGCCTTTATCTGATAACTTAGAAATAAACTCATAAGCATTTAATTCTGTTTTTTCTTTCCACCCTTTGACAGCCAGACAATTATCTATTACGTCCACCCCTACTGCTAACTTTTCAGGACCTATTGATTTTATTAACTCGTCTAAAAAATTTTCCTCTATGCTCCTGGTCCCGACAATAACTCTCTCGGCTCCTAACGAGATGAGCTGGCCGGCCTTACGAGAATCCCTTATGCCTCCTCCAACCTGCACCTTGACCTTCACGGCTGAAAGTATATCTTTGATTATTGAAAGGTTATCTGCCTGCTCAAAGGCTGCTGATAAATCTACCAAATGCAGCAGCTGGGCGCCTTGGGATTCCCAATCCTTTGCCGCAGCCACAGGGTCGCTGTTATAAACCTTAGACTGAGCAGGATCGCCGCGCCTAAGACGCACGACATTGCCCTGATATAAATCAATCGCTGGAATTATTACCATTTCAGCAGTTTTTAAGAAAATTATTAAAAAGCTTCAAACCCAAATTCTGGCTCTTCTCTGCATGAAACTGTACGGCCCAGATATTGTCTTTGTGTATGCTTGAGGCAAACTCAAGTCCGTAATCAGTAGTAGTCAGGATTACGTCTTTTTCTTTTGGTGCGCAATAATAAGAATGGACAAAATAAAAGAAACTTCCATCATCTATCCCCTGAAAAAGCCTATTACCCTTATCCCCAACCCCCAAACCCTTAACCCTAATCTGGTTCCATCCCATGTGAGGAATGATTAATTTCTGGGAGTTGAATCTTTTCACTGTGCCTTTGATCAATCCCAAACCCCTAAATCCCGGCGCTTCCTGGCTCTCCTCAAACAACACCTGCATACCCAGGCAGATTCCCAAAAAAGGAGTGCCTTGCTGGATTTTTTCCTTTAAAACCGGGTAAAGCTTTCTTTTCTTAAGCTCTTTAACTGCCCGGGCAAAATGCCCTACACCGGGAAAAATTATCTTTTTCGCTCTTTTAACGGCCTGGGGCGAAGAGCTTATTTTAGTATCGAAGCCCAAGAGCCGGGCAGAGTTTTCAACACTCTTTAAATTTCCCATTCCGTAATCTACTATTACAATCATATTTTAATCAATGATCCCCTTTGTCGAGGGTACGCCTTTGCGGCGGGGGTCAGTTTGAGTAGCCTGGTCCAAAGCCTTGCCCATTGCTTTAAACAAAGCCTCTAGCAGGTGGTGCAAATCTCCTTCTGCAGACTTTATAATATAAACCAGACTGATGCCTGCATGCTGCAAGAAAGCCTCCAGAAACTCCAAAGCATCTTTAGCGGTAAAATTAGTATCATCAAAAGCCTCATTCTTCAGTATTGTCTGCACCGCTTTGGGATTGCCGGCGGTTATCTCCTGATGAAGGCTGGGCCTTCCGCTTATGTCAACATCAGCCTCTACCACTACCTTATCCATAGTGGCTGAAAAAGAACCGTAGCGATTAATACCTGATTTATCACCCAGGGCCTGCTTAAAAGCTTTACCTACTGCAATACCTACATCCTCGATAATGTGATGCTGCAGGTCTCCGCTGGCTGTCAAGGAAAGATCAAATAACCCGTGAAAAGAAAACAAGGTAAGCAGGTGGTTTAAAGGTTCGAATCCGGTGCTGATCTGGGCCTTGCCTTCTCCATCGATATTAAGCGAGCCCTGAATATCAACCTCATTGGTCTTTCTTCTTATGTTTGCTTTCCTCATAAAAACTCCATTTTAGCTAATTAAAGTCTCTTCTTGACGCTTTCTATGTGCTTGTTCATTCCTTCTAAATTGGCTATTTTCTCCAACACCTCAGCTTCCTCCTGTAAGGCCTTCTTTGTGTAACTTATAATGTGGACTTCTTTCAGAAAATCTTTTACCGAAAGACAGGAAAAAAACCTGCTGGTTCCGGCTGTAGGCAGGACATGGCTTGGCCCGGCAGTATAATCGCCTAAAGCAACAGGTGTATAATCACCGAGGAAAATCGCTCCGGCATTTTTTATCTTCTTAAGCAATGATGCCGGCTTTTTGGTCAATATCTCAAGATGCTCAGGTGCTATCTTATTTACGACCTCACAGCCGGCTTCAAGGTTTTTCACTCTTAAGGCAAGGCCGGGTATCTTTTTCATCCTTACCTCCCTGATTATTTTTTTTGAATTAGTGACTAAAATCCCCAGTCCCCCGTGATGTTCGATCTGCGATTCAAGATCGGCGGTGATATATTCGGGGTTAGCGTCTTTTGAAGCTAAAATAACAACTTCTGAAGGCCCGGCAAGCATGTCGATATCTACTTTGCCAAAGAGCTGACGTTTTGCTTCAGTAACGAAATCATTTCCCGGACCGACGATTTTATCCACACGCTTTATGGTCTTGGTCCCGCAGGCAAAAGCAGCAACAGCCTGAGCTCCTCCTATTCTGTATATTTCCTTTATTTTAAGCAGTGATGCTATTGCCAGAATAAAAGGGTTTATGGAGTTGTCTCTGCAAGGAGGCGAAGCCAGGACAACCTCTTTCACGCCGGCGACCAGAGCCGGTATCACTGACATGTATACTGAAGAAACAAGGGGTGCTGTGCCGGCAGGAACATAAACCCCCACCCTCTCTAAAGCAACGTAACGGCTTATCAGCACTTTTCCATTGCTTTGTTTTATCCTTGTATTCTTCGGTATCTGGCGCTTATAAAACTTAGTTACGTTATCAATAGCCAGCTTAAAAGCAGATATCAGAGACGAATCAAGTTCGTTAAAAGCTGCACTGATCTGGGATTCGCTTATCCTTAACTCCTTGGGAGAAATTTTAACCTTATCAAACCTCTTGGTGTATTCGACTAAGGCACTATCTCCGAATTCAGCTACTTTCTTAATTATTTTAGAGACTTTCTCTCCTATCTTATTTTTGCGCTGACGGTTTTTGCCTAATATCTTTTCAAGGCTGTCAATATTTCTTACTACTCTCATTTTCGTCACACTACTTCAAATTCAACTTACAGACTCTTTGAAATATTCCTCCAATTTCTGAAAGAAATCATCGCCTCTTTCCTCTATCACTCCCTGGGCAGAATTCTCTCTTCCTCCTCCGCGCAATCCCAAATCTTTTCTGTAGTCATTGATAAATTTTTTGCAGCTAAAACCCTTTTTTACCAGAACATCGCTTGCGCTGCAAATAAAAATATCTCTATCCGATTTTGAAGTGAGAAAAATAAAAATCCTCTCTTCTTTACGCTTGATTTCATCACTCAAAGAAAGAAGGGCATCATAATCCTGACCGGGTATTTCAAAAACTAAAAAGGAAAACTGGCTTATTTTTTTTATATTTTCTCTTATCTGGCCAATTTCAGAAAAAAGATTTTTTTTCTTCTGAGCTTCTAACTCGGCGGCTAAAGAATCTGCTCTAAGTTTTAAACCATCTACTGCGGTAAAGACATCCTTGGCTTTAAGCTTTTCTTTTATTAAATCTTCTGCTTTCCGTATTTCTTTAGAGGCTAAATAAGCCTTATACCCGACAACCGCCTCAATGCGCCTTATGCCGCTGGCTATCGAAGATTCCGATTCAATAAAGAAACTTCCGGCCTGAGAAGTATTATCAAGATGCGTACCGCCGCAGAGCTCCATGCTGTAACCAGCTATTGATACAACCCTAACCTCATTGCTGTACTTATCCTTAAAAAAAGCCAGTGCTCCTCTTTTTTTAGCTTCTTCCAAAGTAAGTACCTCTTTATTTACTTTATCAGCTTCGAGTATATAACCGTTGACCATGTCTTCTATTTTTTCGATCTCATCTGAAGTCAAGGCCTTTAGGTGTGTGAAATCAAAACGAAATCTGTCTTCGTCGACAAGGGAACCTTGCTGTGCAACATGTTCGCCCAAAACTTTACGCAAAGCTGACTGAAGAAGGTGGGTTGCGGTATGAGCCCGGGCCAAGGCTCTTCTTCTGGAGGTGTTGATGCTTACCTCAAAAATATCCTTTTCGATTTTTCCGCAAAGGACCCTGCCTTTATGAAGAATTGTTTTGCCTATTCTAAAAGCCTTCTCAACGCTGAATTCTCCGTTATTGTTAAAGATCGCTCCGGTATCAGCAAGCTGGCCTCCGCTCTCAGGATAAAACGGGGTTTCTTTAAGGACGATGATACCTTCTTCTCCGGCGGATAAGCCCGATACTTCCTCCTGGCCGGAAAATATCCGCACCACTTTAGTTTTGACATAATCTATCTCATAACCGACAAACTCGCTTTCCTCAGATACCGAAAAGTCTTTACTGCTGAAAATGTTCTCATCAAACATGCTCTGTTTCCTTGATCTTTCCTGCTGTTTTCTTAAAAGCTCTTCAAAACCCTGCTGGTCAACGCTTATGCCCTGCTTTTGAGCGATATCTTTGCTTAATTCTAAAGGAAAACCAAAAGTATCATAGAGCCTGAACAATATTCCAGCATCTAAAATATTTTTTTTAGCCTGTTTTGTTTTTTCCAGCTCTGCCTTTAGCTGTTGCTGGCCGGCTAAAAGGGTTGAAAGGAATTTATCTTCCTCAGCTTTTATTATTTTTTCTATCACCTGGGCCTTTTCTTTAATCTCAGGATAAAATTCTCCCATAAGTTCACCGAGCAAAGGCACCAGCTTATAACCGAATGACTTTTTATAGCCTAAAAGATTAGCGCTGTAAACAGCCTTGCGTATAATTTTTCTTATAACGTATCCCCTCTCTTCGTTGGAAGGGTAAACCCCGTCGGCCACAGCAAAAGCAGCTGCCCGGAGATGATCCACTATCGCATTGACCAGTTCCCTGGACTGCTGGTCTTTATTTTTAACTTTTAATATAGCGTAGACCTCATCAACAAGAGGCTTCAGTATATCAATATCAAAATTCGATTGTTTTGACTGTAATACACAGGCCATACGCTCTAACCCCATCCCGGTATCAATATTCTTCTGAGGCAAAGGCTCTAATCTGTTCTCTCCTACCCTGTTAAACTGGGTAAAAACCAGGTTCCACACCTCGACAAACCTACCGCAGCTGCAATCAGGATTACAGTTGTCTTTCTTACAGCCTACGCCGCTGCCCTGGTCAAAAAATATTTCG
This sequence comes from Candidatus Omnitrophota bacterium, assembly GCA_016939345.1. GTDB lineage: Bacteria > Omnitrophota > Gorgyraeia > Duberdicusellales > 4484-171 > JAFGHG01. Next base: position 1,446 of record JAFGHG010000055.1, on the reverse strand, counting down.
GAACAGGGCCCGCAGGGCCCATCCGGCCCAAGGGAAGGAGCATTTGCCGGCCAGAAATTACTATTTTCTCCCAGCCTGATAATTCTAGCTTCCGGCACTTTGACTGCATTTTTCCATATATCGTAAGCCTCCTGATCGTCTTTATAGACTGAAACCCAGAGATCTCCTTCTTTCATCCCCAGCTCTTTTGTTAAAAACTCCCAGGCCAACTCAATAGCTTCTTTTTTAAAATAATCCCCAAAAGAAAAGTTTCCCAGCATCTCAAAGAAGGTATGGTGATATGCTGTCTTTCCTACCCTCTCGATGTCGCCTGTGCGCAGACATTTCTGGCAGGAAGTAGCCCTCTTGATGCCTTTTTTTTCTCCCAAAAAATAGGGCTTGAACTGGTTCATGCCTGCGGATGTAAAAAGCAGGGAGGCATCATCAGGAACCAAAGTATCAGTAGCAAAATAAACATGGTTCCTTGATTTAAAAAAGTCTAAATATTTTTTTCTTAAAATATTTGTATTCATCAAGAGTGTGTGGTATAGAGTGAAATCATTACAGAACGTCCTTTAAGCTAAGATAGATATCCTGGTAATTGAATCCTTTTGCCGCAAGAAATCTTGCTGTTTTTTCAAATAAAAGTTTTTTTGAGATGTCAGGATTGCGTTTTTTTAGGGATTTTAGTTTATTTAATACTATCTCTTTTAGCCTGCTGCTGCAATCTATATTTTCTAATGTGGAACTTCGCAAATCCTGAGCAATGCCCAGAGTCTTAAGCTTATAATCTATCTTTCTAGGCCCCCATCCTTTGTCCAGGGCTGAATTCACATAAGATTCAGCAAAATCCTTATCATTAAGATAATTGTAATCCAATAAATAGACTATGACCTTATCCCTCAAGGCTGAAGAATAACCTTTTGCCTTAAGGCGTGATTTCATCTCATTAATGCTTCTTGCCCTGTATTTTAAAAGAAGAAAAGCAAAATTTAGGGCTTTATCAAGGTCTTTCACCTAGAACTCTTTTCGGCAGGCTACTCTCTAACAACAAAATATCCTCGGTTCGTCTTGACAAGACAGCTACCTTTGATCTTGGAAACAACCGAATCAAACTGCTTCTTGTTTTCAATGGTCTGGTTTTCGACTTTAAGTATTACATCTCCGGGAACAAGGCCGCTCAAATCAGCAACTGAATTAGCTTCTATGTCGATAATAACCACTCCATTATCGGATTTAAGCCGGTATGTGCTCTTATGCAGACTGGATATATCATCTACGGTCATGCCTCTAAAGGTTACCGTATCCTGGGGCTTTTCCTGATCCTTAACAGCATACATTGATTCGGGTCCAGCCGGCGTAGAGCCGATTTTTACCTGTATATTCATAGGTTTTCCCGCACGGACTATCTTCAAAGGTATGCTTGCACCTACCTCGGAAGCCGAAACCATCTTGATAAGGTCTCTT
>JAFGHG010000054.1 GCA_016939345.1 Candidatus Omnitrophota bacterium | reverse complement strand
TATCCTTTGAAAATAAATGGGGAGCTATACGCAAAGCCCAGGACAGGCCAGCCTTAAGACAGGCTTATGAAGAAGAGAATATGGTAGAGTTGGTGTCTTTGATCCTGTTTGTTATAGGGATTACGATATTTTTATCTCTAGGAGTTTACCGCTTAATACTAAGATTCGAAGATAAATTATTTATAAGGATTTTATGGACAAGAAAAACTTCAGAACCTATTCAATTAGTACTCTTTACTGATATGAGTCTATTTCCTGATGATTACGCTGCTTTATATTTCCTGCTTAATTCTCCAGCTGTTGAATTGAAAGCTATAGTCAATTCCGGAAACAACATAGAATCCAGAAATGACCCATTAATTAAGCATCAATATTTATATCTTCGTCAAAGCTTGCGTGAGGATGTAAATATATTCTTAGAAAACGAATCACAAGAGCTATGGAATTTTATAAGCCACCAAGATAAAAGTGTAACTTTACTCTCCTTGGGCAGTTTGACAGCATTGAATAATATTGTTCAAATCGCACCAACTCCAGATGAGTTAAATAGATATGTTTCAGACATTTTTGTTATGGGAGGGGCTTATAGCTTTGTTCATGAGCCATGCAGTGCTTTACGTAAAAACCATATTCTTTCGGGTCATAATTTTGCTTTTGATTTCGATGCTACAGTTAAATTTTTTAACTACGTGAGAAATAATCATATTGTCTGTCGAGTTATTCCGGATGAAGCCAGCAAATTTATTTGGACAAACAAAGATCTATTTGAAATTGATTTTAAGGGTGCTGCAATTTTAGATGATTTTCGCAGATCAGCAATCCAATGGTTTCAGAGATGGAGAGAAGAAACAACAGTCCTGTTTGATTTGAATGCTGCGATGATTATGGTTTTGAGTAAAGAACTAAAATGGGTTCCAGTCGGGCTTAGAGACGAAAATTTACAAGAATGGCAAGGAAACTCAGATGCTTTCGAATTAATATTTACATACGGAAAGAATGTGAAAAAGCCTTTTCTTTTGGCTCTTCCGCCAAAGACAATCAGTCAGATTAGAAAATTATGGAAAATTTTAGGAAAAGAATTCAACAGGCGCATTGGTTTACGTGGGGATTTGCCTTTTGAGACTAGAATTTTAACTAAGATGATCAACGATGGTTTAGAGTTCGAGTTAATATTTGCTGAGCTTGAACACGAAGAAAACCAAGGTTCTTATGTTGCTGGTGTGATTGAGCGCGAGCATAAACGACTTGTATTGATTGAGGGCATATCAGGAAGCGGTAAGACATATTCGACAACTTTCATCGCAGCATGTTATAACGCAACTGACAGATGTATATTACATCTAGATGATTATTATTTACCTTTTGAAAGGAGACCAACTGTAGAAATGTACGGTGCTCATATCATCAATAGCGATGTTCCAGAAGCTTACGATATGGAGGCGTTAGCGGTTGATATTTCGAATTTGCTAAGCGGTATACCAGTTAAAAGAAGAAAAAGGGCTTTTGCAGATCATCCATTGTCAGAAAATAAGTACCTTAGTTTATCTAGGTCAGGCGTATTGTTTGTTGAGGGCTTATTTGCTTGGGAGCTTGGTTTGCTTGGTAAGTTATTGGAAAAAGGAGTTGAGCGCGATGATATTTTATGGATTGAGGTGTTAGCTGAATCCGGGATATTTTTATCTGGCCAGAATAAACACCTATCTCCTGAGCTGTTAAGCCTAATGAGAGTTGCCATAAGAAATGAAATACATAGGAGTTATCCTCTTGAAAAGACTCTAGATGATTGGACAAGAATAATGAAGGAAGCTAATAGATATAGAAAGAGTGATAGACGCTATAACGGCCCATCCATTGTTTTTAATAATGCTTATTGTTATGAGGGTTGCATACTGCACGATTATTTCAGAAAGAACGGGTTATTCGATAGATTAGGAAAAATAAAATCAAAGACAGCTAGAGAACTAGAGGCTGCCTTGCTGGAATTTCCTTTGGGGTCAGAGTTTTTTGATTCAAATTATGCAATATCATTAGATTTTACAATCATTGTATTATTCGTGGTTGTATGGTGGCTTGGCCTGGTTGAGCAGTCTTTCCGGGATCGGGCTGGTAAATCCACTGCTTCCAGTATTGTCTACGGTAATTATCCCGGTAGTGCATTAACAGTATCGAGTTATTTGCCTGAAGTAAAGATAAAGACTGCTTTAAAAAATAGAGAAATTTTGCATTGGAAGGTTACAAATTTAGATGGCTCGCGTTATGAATTAGCCGAAATAGCTGACAAAGTAAAAACCTTTTTGGGCAATTTTTTAATCCAGTTAGATCAAGGATTGCCAGAGATTAGGATTGATCTTATCTTGACCCCAAGAACAAGGTCATCACAGCATCTTGCCCATAACATGACCCATCTAGGGGTAATTACTGAACGAGATGATCAGCAGGCGGTGTTGTCCGCAGAAATCGAAATTTCCTATGCTGCTTTTAATCAAGACGAAAGTGTAATTTTCGACTTATTCAGGCATGAAATTTCAGAGATACTAAACGGTTCGCACGAGAAAGCTTTAGAAATAAGCAAAGATTATTTCAGATCGCATAAAAAGGAGTTGGTCAATCTGCTTAAGGTAGTGCTTGCAGGCAGAATTAAGTTAGCCGAGGGCTATCTTAAGAGCCTGTTCGCCGTTGCATTAGCCGATAACTGTCTTGTTAATTCTTTGGCTCAGATTTTCGAAAGAGATCCTGAGCAGATTGCCAAGGAGTTTATCAATGAGGGAATAAATATTAACAATGTTGTCTTTATGGGGCATAAAGTTTTGATCCCACTTAAGCCAGTGATGAATATTATTTTCAGGAAATATGGGCATAGATTTTTAAACGGCAGGGCGGTATTTCTAAATGATAACTATGCCGGCGGCAAGACAAGAGGAAATATAGAAGCATATATCAGGATGGAGTTCTCTGTAGACTCGTCATTAAATACCCTGGTAATCTATAAAGGCATTAAAGAGGCTTACTGGCACGCTAAGGCAAAGCAGTTCAGCACTTCTGCGCTGCCGTTTGTTTCTATAGACTGCAAATCAGCAGAGATATCCTTTAAGGAAATTCTTGACGCCAATTTACGAGAGGTTGAACTGGTTGGAATAGATAAAAAAAGAGAAGAAAATCTGGCGCTGAACGAGTATTTTTACGACTTTGAAAAATTGTATTCTATACATAGGCAATTGAAATCTTTACCTGAAGAGAACCTTGAAGACTCAGAGTTAACATTTGTTCATAAGAGTTCCGGTTCAGAACTTGCCTCTAAAGTGGGGGTCTTTACCGGAAGTTTCTTGCCGTTTCATAATCAGCATCTTACATTAGCCAGAGCTGCTAAAGCAGAATTAGGTTTAGATGATCTGGTGCTTGTTATAAATTCCTCCTATGGCAGATCTCTTGGATGGAGCGGGGTTTTACATGAAGATTACGTAGCCTCTTTGAAAGCTATTGCCCAGCAGGAAGATTTTTCTTTAGCAATATGCAATCACTGGTCATTATATGCTAAAGCCAGGGCAACAAGAAAATTTTACAATCAGGGCCAGGATTTATATATGCTTTTAGGCCAGGACAATATTATCGGTCTTCTGGATAAAAAATACTATACAGATATTGATAGAAATAAAGCCATTGAATCTATTTTTGATGATGTAACAATAGCTTTTATTCAAAGAGGTAAAAAAGCGATTACTCAGGAGATCAATAGAGAATTCAAGCGTGCCGGGTTTAGCAGATTAGCTGGAAAAGTCAAGGTCTTAGGCTTTTCTCCTGAGGAGCTTTCTTCAAGGAGCATAATTGCCTTGGTTAGCAAGGGGCAACCTATAAGTGAATTTGTGCCGCCGGTTATTAATGCTTTTATCCAGGATTCAGGTTTATTTTTGTCTGATCAGCGCTACAGAGTCAGGGCCAGAATTATAAGTATGTTGTTTGATGCCAAAGACAGAGGGAGTAATCCTGGAAATATTAACCTAAGAGAGCTTATCAGGGCCGGTTTAGATTCTAAAGTTCAAAACTCCCGTTTTATGGTCAATACTTCTGAGAAAGAAAATCAATTAGAAGATGTTGATTTCACTATAAGGCTTAACATCAGAAGAGACCAGATAATTTTAGCAAACCCGCAGGAAATTCCTGAATTTTTATCAAACAATTTTGAAGAAGCAATATCACTAGTAAATGATTTACTTGATTTTGATTCAGATTTAAGAAGAGCTATAAGCGGTACAACCAGATTGATTCCGGTAAGAGTTACGAATAGTATTGCAACTATAGGCCAGGCTTCAACAAGCCCGAATATGATCAGGATTCATAACGCCATAAGAACCAGAGCTCCGCCGGTTATTGCAACCATTACAATAGCTGAAGAATTGCTTCATCGTTTGCTTGCTCATCATGATGTCCATGATTTAATAGATTCCTTTATAGCCGCAGATCCACAGGCTTTAAATGTATTTTTAGCTTCAGTTGAACAGGCCCAAGATGCAGGAATAACCGCCGAAAACCAGGATTGGCTGATCCAGCTTAAAAGATTGTCTAAAACCCAAAGAAATTACAGCTTGCGCCCTATAACCGCTCAAAAAGCCTTATTTGTTTTGTTACCGGTTTCAGATGGCGCGGAAAAGCTCCCAGCCTGGTTTAAACATATGACAGCTGATTTAAATAAATTCCGCAAACAACATCCTGAATATTATATTGAGGTTATTGTCTGCTCAAATGGCTCTGGAAAAGAAGCTTTAGACAGAAATGGTGATATTTTAGATAAGACAGTAGGGGTTATGATGCCCTTAATGGCTCAATACAAACGAGAAGAGCAGTTACCGATTACCTTCATTCATGAGCCTGGGGCTGTAGGCAAGAATGGAGCAACTAACCTTTTATATTTTGAAGCCAGATACCGTTACAATGAGTCAAGAAGATCTAATCCGGATTTGAAATTGTATTTACATTTCAGTGATGATGATGCCTATCCGGTTGATATGTTGGCCGCGGTCGATGCAGAAAGATATAATTTAACCTCTGATCAGGCAGGTGTTCTTGAAAATGAAAATTCACAGATCGGAAGAAATTTACTTGTTCTTCAAGATCCAGATATAGCTTATAAGTTGACCTGGGGGTATTTGGCCTCAAGAAGCAAGGCTATAAGATCTGAATTAGATAAGTCTTTTGACTCAGAAACCTTAGCCCAAGCCCTTGCGAATAATGGCCTACATTGTTTAGGGACCAGCCCGGTCGCCCCAAGAGTTAAATTTCATGGGTTTTGGAAGTATTTTAAGCGTCTATATCACGCCATGACCAATGTCCGTAAAAAAGATTACGGCATACCTCTTATTCAGATGTATGGCCAATCATATACAGTCAATATTGAAGATTTTCCTTCCTGCGGCACACCCCAGGAACTCAATTACGAAGATTGTTATCTTTCAGGATTTTTCTATCCTTTTATTGCCACAAATCCTCTTGCTCAGCACTACCATTCTGAGCCGGCTGATCCGGTTAAATTCAGGCGCAGGTATTTAAGAGACGTTCAACATCGAAACGAATTAGTTGAGTATCTCTCAGTCGATCCTTTAATGAGTGTAAAATTCCCAGTTTTTGTTGACATGCGCGAGGCAAGCCATGAAGTGTTAACAGCAGAAATTGAATATCGTTATCATTGGTTTTCTCCGGTTCTTTGGTTATTGCGATGGAATGAGTGGGCTAAAAATAGGCTAGAGGCAAGATATTATAGAGGGCAAGCACAGGAAGAATTGATGGCCCTGGGACCGATGTTTAGAGGCGCAGAGCTAGAGGCAGGGCAGCTGAGCCTTATTAAAGTAGCCGATTGTTATCATGGAGTGAGGAGAGGGAGAAATGTTATCTATACTTCGCCGGAAGTATTATGGGATATGCTTTGCGTTCTGGATCTTGACAGGTCTTTTGATTCGCAGGTGCATATTAATGAAGTGGAGGCAGCTATAGCCAGCAGACAAGAATTAAGCCAAGGAGATAAAGTCCTTCTAAGAGAAGAATTAAGGGCAATATGGAAAGAAAATGAGAAACCCGAAGATCAACCCATGAGGGTAGTAAATTTTGCCCTTGCGCTTCGCGCTCCAAGGCCTCGAGGTGCCGGCTGGAAGTTTTTAGGAGAACATCTTTTAGAACGCAATCTCTTCTTACTTTATCATGCTGCCCATAATATAAATGATTGGGTTTTTGCCCAGGAAGCCATGCGCAGGCTAATACAATTTATTGATGAAACAAACGAACCTAGAGTCATTGAACTAATAATCGCTATTGCCAATAAAGGTAATGGAAATACAGCCGCAATAATAACCGAAAGCATATTAAATAAAGCCATAAATTTGAAAATGCCCTTATCATTGTGCAACTCCGAATTGATAGTCCAGGACAGGAGATCTGGCGGCTGGCTGGTTTATGATGTACAGAGGCAGAGACAATTTATGTTATCGATTATTTTTCCTGACGATTACAGAGATATGTGTATTTTAAGCGGAACTGAAGAATTTGCAGCTAATGATTATTTTTATCCAGACCAATTTCCGGTTTCTAATTTCAATCCTGTAGTTGCCTATGATAAAAGATTTATGGCCGGATTATCAGAGATTGTTGAAGGAGTTCCTTTCCATGAGCAATTAGACAGATGGAATTCTATCCCTTATTGGGTAAATACTGCGATCAAGGTAGGCGAGGCTGTTGTGGATATGCACGATAAGGGGTTTGTGCATGGAGATTTAAGGAGGCCTAATGCCTTGCTGGTTCGAGGCACCGAAGGAGAAGAGAAAGTGGTCTTTCTCAATCCAGGATGCTCACGCTGGGGAGAACAGATATCACCTGAGGCTGATATTTTTGGTTTAGGTGTAATGCTTTATTATGGATTTAGTCATCGTGATCCAAAAACAACTGGTGCTTACCAAAGGATTACAACCATAGATGAGCGTCTAAACTTAATCATTGCCAGAGCTTTAGGAAAGGTTCCGGGACGTTCTTACCAATCTTTGCAAGAACTGGTTTTTGATTTGGCTGAATACAGTAAAATTTCTAGCCATGCCGACCAAGAATCACTTGCCAATATTGCAAAGGATGCTTTTTTAGCCGGACTTAAGGAGCATAAAGTAACCGGTATTAATATTGAGTGGAGGGAAGGGTTGTTTTCTGTTCCGGATCAAGAACAAATGCCGGAATTACCCAGGGCAAGTATAGAATTTTTGCTAGATTCTCAAAAAGGAGACTGGATGCAGACCAGGCTTTCTATTTTGGTTTTAAGGAATTACTTGAGAAAAAGGCCTGAGCATTTTGAACTGGTTGTTTCGCTAGCCAGAGAAAGGCAGATAGCGATGCATCCTGTTGTCTCAAGAGAAATTTTAAGATCCACATCAGCTGACCGTGCAGATAAGCCAATAAATCTTTTTGGAATCAATTACCAAGTTGAAAAAGAGCTTAATCCCAATGTATTTATCGCAAACGATGAAAAAAGCAAAAAATGGATATTAAAAATAACGGATAACCAAGAGCACGAAAATACAAATCTATATCATAGAAGCATTATCCGGGCTGGCACAGGATTTGAGCAGACGCTGGGCGTTATTGTTGTTGAGTATTTCCCTAGGACATTTGAAGATTATCTTAAAAAACCTCATTCAATGGTTGAGCTGTTAGGTAAGTTTTTCCAGCTGGCAATGGAAGTCTATAAAATCAACACAAATCCAAGCATGGCGATAATACATAGGGATGTATTCAAGGATAACATAAGAATGGCCGATGACCATACCTTCAGGCTTATAGATTTTGGCTTGGCTGAAGAAGCAAGAGATACTACAGCAAGAGCGGATATTTTATGCTTGGGCAGGATAATGTATGAAACTTTCTCAAGGATAGGTATATGGGTTCCTTTAACTTATGAATTTAAAGCCGAGGAATCGACCGGCGGCAGAGCGGATGTTATGCTTCCCGGAATAAGTATTATTCCTCCTGAATTATACGAAGTGATTTTAATGGCTATTAATAGAAAATACAGATCGGCAAGAGAGCTTGCACTGGCTTTGGCCCGAGTAAGAAAGGATATCAAGAGGATAAAAGACCTGTCTTACGCTGCCAGCATGCAGAGCGTGGGAGACCTTATAAGAAGCGGCAGAATTATTGATGGCGATGCTTATGGCTCTTGGCTGGATGAGAGCGATTCCAAGGCGGCTTTATTAATGTTATTTGTATTTTTTTCCTGGCTGTTTCAGATAAGTCTTAAGCACATCTTCCTTGTCCGCCCTGCAAACAGAGCGGCAGGTAGATGCGGTTGGTGGAGCTTAAGGCTAAAACTGCAAAGTTACGGCTTTACAGGTTCTGATGCAGTCGGATTGTCGTCTCCCCGGGAAAGGGCTGGGTTACCTGTGCCTGTCCGCCGAAACGCTTCCGTGGCAGCGCAGCGGCTCGAAGGCGATGGCCCCAGCCCTGTTTCCGATGATTCTAATATAAGCCAATCAAATTCTCTAAAAATTAATTTGCTAGTTTTAGCGACCGTTACTTTGATTGTATTATCATTAATTCTAATCAGAAGTTTTAGAGAAGGTGATCCTACAATAGAGGAATTATATAAAGCCATTAAGGAAAGGGATATTAGAAGGGCAAAACATTTAGTGCGAAGATTAAGCAAGCTTGATAATACTGCCTTGGTTTTAATCAGTCATTCTTCGCGCTGGAATTTAGGAAGGATTAGAAAGTTTGATAAAAAATATCATGCTTTTATTGATGGCTTGAATTTATCCGAAACTGTAACATTTCATCTTGGCCTTTTAGCCAGCGAAAGCAGCATCAATATCCTTAAACATATTAAAGACAATGGAGTGCCGGGAGAAGAACCAAGAAGGATATTCGGAGTTGCCGGGATTCAAATTAGAGACAGCAAGCCTAAACGAATAGAGGTATTTGCTTATGATAACGGCGGAGGATGCGATTTGGCTGCGATGTACGACCATAAAATAGTTCATTATCTTGATAGGCTAGAGGAGCCAAACGGAAGAGGGATATTTTTATCTGTTAATTCTGTGTTTGGAGATAGTTTTAACAATGGATCTTTCCGGATGTATTCCAACGGAATGAGAATGGATTTTATCGGTTCCATAGATAATGTCCCTCAAATATCAGAAGGCCATCCGGTGATAGATGATTTAGTTAGCCAGGGGCTACTTATCCAAATGGGTATGAACCTTAAAGAGGAGGAACTTGATAGAGAAGAAGATAATGCCGAAAAGGAAAACCTTCGGCAGCAGTCTAACTCTAGGACTGCCATCTTAATATTTTTATCTTTTACTGCAGTAATTGTTTTTCTAAGCTTATATATTAGAAGAAGACAACATGGAAAAAATATTTTTATAGGTCCGGAGCATAGATATATGTCAGCTTTGCTGAGTGAGATTATTGAATCTCAAGAAGATGTGGAAAACTTTTTGACTTTTATGCGCTGGAAAGCGAAAGAAAGTTTAGGCTTAAGATTTTCAGAAGACCGAGCAGATAATGCAATCGTGAAATTAAAAGAAGAAATTACTGATTCTTACCAGAAAGGAAATGGCAGAAATAATAATAATTCCAGAAGAAAGAGATTGGTGGCATTGCTGCTTGATCAAGCCAGAGAGTATATTGAATTAGTCCAGGGGTTTGGAGCCATTGACTATGACCTGGATAAGGATAATTACCAGGATCTGATACCTCGGGAAGAAGAACATGAAGACATTCTATTTGCCAGCATGCAAGCCATAGATATTCTTGCTGCTATTGGAGAGTATGAGGCAGTTGATGATCTAGTCGCTTTGGCAAAAATTGGTTTTTCGGCACATAGAGAAGCAGTTGGCCTGACAGAGATGCAAAAAAGAGTTGATAACGCCCGAAAGCAGCAGAACGGAGAAGCTGAACGAAGATACACTATTGTTTCATCCAGCCATTTTGAAGGCATAAGACGCTGGCTGGCAATGGAGAGCGGATTAATAAAGTGTATAGGTAATTTAGGTCTGACAGCTCCCAAAACAAGTGATGAGTACAGGAAAGCTAATCATTTTTTAATTGAGGTTATGATAGATTCTCAGGCTGATGAGGCCGGTAGCCCTTGTCTTTCTTCCGGAGAAGGCTTCTATTGGGTTCGTCAGCAAGCCGCTTATAGATTAAAAGATTATATGACCGATTCAACTATTGAGGCTTTAAAAATCGCTACAGACCAAACTACTCTTGCCGGAGGCACTCCTCACCCTAAGAGTATTTTTATTTCCTTGAACGTCGAGGCTGCCAATCCCAATGCTTTAACGATCGGCCTTGCTGCCGGCATGAGCTTGCTGCATATCTATCGCGTTCGTTCGGGAGAAGCTTTAAGAGCTGATCCAGAAAATTTTGACTTTCAGCAAAAGGAACACCGTTTTGTTCGCCTGGTCGGGGCGCTTGACGCCATCGGAAGTGAGGAGGTAAATACAGATAAACGCGTAGCAATATTAGAGAGAATTGCAAGTATTCCTAAAGATGATAATGATGCCGCTTTAGCAGCAAATTTTTTAATAAGCGGATTAGAAGAGATAATTAAGGACCAGCGCCGGGAGCATACAAGGCTTTTTCCTTCTAAAAGACAAAGAGAACTTTTAAAAGATCCTAGAGTTTGGCTTTCAGCCTTAAAAGCCTTTATCAGGATATCAGAAAGTGTTTTGGAAAAACTTAAACCGGTAAACTATCAATTGGCTAGTGAGCTTGATGATGATCTAAAGGTTTTATCCAGAATTAATTCCAGGGAAGATATCGATAGAGAACATTTTAGAAGGGTTGGTAGAAAAGTTCACGTAACTCTTGGAAATCTGCACAGATTAGATGTGTTAGAAAGCTTTGCACAAGGAGAAGACTATTTAAATATAACTCGTAAGATTGTTATCGGTTCCGGCGGCGGAGCTTCTGTTGCAATGAGCGGAGTTGTAAATCGAATAACTACTGATCCAGCTCAAGCAATCATCGGTGTTACTGATAATGGAGGAGCATCGCTGCTTAACAGGGCTTATGAAGCCTGTAATAACGGCACTTTTGTCGGCGGCTTTGGAGATCATGTCAGATTTATGATCGAAGGTGCTGTTTTAGAAGGAGCCCCTGGGGCCTTGATGGTTGCTGCTTTATTGTCACATAGATTCGGAGGTGCAACTCATCCTAGAACAAGAAAAACTTTGGAAGAAGAAATTAAGGCTCAATATTTTGATAAACACAAAAGGGCAGCGCAATCGGGATATGAAGAAGAAAAAAGATTTGAAGGAGCTTATGAAGAAATTTTAGAGGTAGCCCGGGCTGTAGATGCAACAGGAATGGTCTGTGATTTTAACAGTATTAAGAATTTAATATTTATGGGGATGCTTCACTATACTGGAGGATTGGGCAAGGAGTTCATGAATCCTGATGGTATTTATTCTGCCTTTGAAGCTTTCCGTAGGATGGTTGGAGTTGAATCTATGGCCATTCCTGATAATCCTATAGGAAATGAAATCATAGTTACCTTGACTTCGGGCGAGGAATTTATCGGCCAGTCTTACTATTCACATACCCCAACCGGCTACAGCCGGGGCAGAGAGCGAACAGTTCTCAAAATGAAAGACGTAGACAATTATTATCCTGATGTGCCCATACGCAGCAGAATAATGGGGGTTATTTCAAGAGCAAAATTATTGATTTTTGGTTTAGGCAGCTGGGCTACCAGTATCGGCATACTTTTTAAAAACAGGGCATTGGTCCGGTCAGTACAGGAAAGCAGTGCCGAAGACAAGGTTTTAATTACTAATCCGGTTAAAGATGATGAAACTCGAGGTATGAGCTGGTATGAGTCCACAGTGGAATTTATGGGAGACCTTATAGGGAGTCCGGTTGAGACTTTATTTAATAAAGTTCTGGCAAATAAAAATGAACAGATGCAAAGATCTATTTTACCAGCAAGGCCTAATTTAGGAACCGTACAGCAAGTTTACGACGGTGATTTTGGCATGTATGCAGGTGAAAGTTCGCCTACGCCCCGAGATATAGATAATTTAAAAGCCAGGGGCATGGAAGTTAGTTCGGATTTAAATATGACTATGATAAAGCTGTCGCCTCAGAGGATAAACCCTGATCTTTATAATGCAACTATAAGTTACCTGCCAGAATTATTTGCCGAAGGATTATGGAATTTATTGGGCCAGAAAACCAAAGAAACACTTACGTCCAGAACCGAAGTTGAATTGGTTCAGAGAAGAGGAGAAGTAGAGACCTTATTGAATAATAAAGGTCTTACTTGGGAGAGTTTAGGTTTGGAAGAGGCTCATGATCTTGTTTTTCGTCCCGATTTAGTCTGCGAACTAAAAGCTTGGCTGGATGAAGGTATTGTGCCTTGCTGGATAATAGACAAAAAAGATGAAGAAACAATTTTTCAATTTACGCTGAGGAGAGCAATAGAGGTGGTTACTAGAAACACTGAACGCTGGGGGGCGGTCAACCTGCCAATCGAGCCTCATATGATAGCCTTAGGCAAAGAAATTTGTATAGGCACAGTTGGTGGAAGAGTCTACGGTGATGGCCAACTTAATGTAAAACTTAAATTCTTAACAGCTCATCAGACCGATTTGATTTATCCTAATAGAAGGGTTGATTTGACCGGTAACGCCCAGGCCTTAAGAGAGGAAGAATTGCATAGATTAGGGATTATCCGGGGCCCGCCAGATGCTGCCAATACCGTAACTATAGAGTTTCCTTATGAGGTCCTTTTGCTTGGAGATACTCTTTATGAAAGGATACGGCGCATTGGAGTTATTATTCTATTCCAGTTAGAAAAAGCCCTTTGTTTCCTTGATCATAATAATTTTACCGACGAAGAGGAGGCTCATCAAAGAGCCTTGGCAGCTTTTCGGTCCCATTCCAATACAACCGGCCAGGAATTCTTTAAGGTCAAGGGAATAGATGAGAGCGGCATGTTTAATAGAGCTCAAGAGCTGTTGATGGAGGTGTCAATTGCAGTTCCTCATATAAGATTCCTGCGCTTAAGTGTTGAACAGGGATTAGTCCCTAATGTTATGTTTGATATGGATGGGACCTTTACTGCCGCCTCAACTCCTTTAACTCCGGATATGGCTTTTCATGCCTGGCAGTTTTTTAGAAATAAAATGATTTTAAAGACTCCGATAACTGCCCAGCAATTCGAAGGTCCGCATAAACAAATTTTTGAAGAAGTAGAACAGGTCAGAAGAATTAGAAGATGGATGCAGGTCAGAACCGGCGTAGCTTTAAATTATGATGAAGGCGGTAAAGATGTATGGGGCGAGACAACAATAGCAGTTTCATCAGGCGGGGCAGTTTTTGTCTGGAACGATAAAGAAAATGGTTATATCAAAGCCCGTCAGGAGTCCATGGATGAATTTACTATACGTCTTATTGAATTAGCGTCAAGATTGGTTATGCCGGACGTTGGCTATCCAGTTGAAGGCCACCAGTTTGAGCCAAGAGAGCCGCATGTCCAGGATGATGCAAGCATACTTTATGCAGCAGTTGCGGTGATACCTTCAGGACGTTACGATGCAAAACGTGATTGGGATCTGCCGCCCAAAGCCACAAAGAGAAGGTTACTTGCTGATCAGATGGCACAATTATTAAAAGACCCTCAAGCCGTTTTGGCAACAACGCAAGAATTGATTGAAGGCCAAAGCCATAATTGGAAGGTTGTTATAGAATACGGACAGGGAAGAAAAGAAGAAGTTGATGTTCTACCTGATCAATATGAAGAAATAAGAAGAGTGTATGAACATATTAAATGCTTGTTAGCAGGTGATGAGCATGCTCAGGAGAAAATATCTAAGCCTATAGAGATTTCAAGCCAGCCAGGTGGTTCAACAACTCTTGACATCGCGCCTTTAGGTAAAGGTAAGCGAATACCTATGCTTATAAGGACCAATCAAGGGCTTGCTAATGGGATACAGGTTAGATATGTAACAACTGCCAATGCCGCTCCTGATAGTAAAGGAGACCGTATCCCTGGGGTTACAGAAGTAATTGAAGAATTTGACGGTCTGGCGCCCAATAATACAGCTATTGGATTTTTTGGCGATGAGCTGTCTATTGCTTTGATTGAGATTGATTCTGATCAGTCCAAGGGACCAATGAAGGCAAGAGGCAATGATTTTACTGTGGCTCTTGAAACTGAACGCGGCCACATTGATGTTCATTTCTTAGCTCATGTAGGGCCTACCGGTGAAAATATCGAAACTTTAGACAATACCACGGTTATTTATAAGTCTCGCTCCTGGGAGCATTTCACCCCAGAAACTGATGCAGAAGGAAATACAGAATATGCAGGTAAGTGGCAAAAGGCTCTTTTATGCGTTATGCCCAGAGATGTTGTTTATCTTTTAAGTTACAGTAATGCATTATTGCATAGAGGGAGCTTTTCCCGATATATAACAGATAGTCCGGACAGAGAAAGAAGAATATTAAGGGCCTTGGGCAGAAGGCGCTTGGCAGAATTTGGTATTGAAAGTTTTGATAGAATGAGCGAACTGCAGGCCTGGGAATTATTGAATGCATTTAACCTGGCTGATGAAAATCTTAGTAGTTCCTATGAAATTATAATACTGGTTGCAAGTATGATAATAACCATCCTGGCTTTGTACCGTTTTGTTTACACCCCAAGCTTTAATGCCGTTAATAAAGATGATAACAGAGGCGGCATATTGCAAAGGTTAGGCTCGAGGTCCAGAAAAGTCATACTTATACCAGCGTTTTTATTAGCCATACTTATCGGCCAGTTTTCAATCGCTGCAGGAAGAGCCGATGCCTGTTGTTTTAGAAGAAGCGCAAATCGGCGTCCGGTTGCAACCTTCTTTGCTAATGTCGGTTCACGTATCCGAGCAAGAAGAGCCACCAGGCAGGCATACAGGCAGGCCGGATTTTATAACCGCAATTATTGCTGCAATCCTTACTATTCAGGAAAGATTATTCCTTATGAATATAAGGAACAGGAGTTTGATCCTTTAAAAGCAGTTGAGGCTCAGAAAACTGAGGAAGCGAAAAAGTCCATAGTCGATAGTCCACAGTCCATAGATGAGAGAGAAGCCAGAGAAGCTAGGGAAGCTAGGGAAGCTAGGGAAGCTAGGGAAGCTAGGGAAGCTAGGGAAGCTAGGGAAGCATTAGAGACTGAGAAACATGAGGCGATTAAGGCACAGCTTGAACAAGAGCAGTTAGAAGCTTATAAGAAAACCTTAGATGAGGCAAAAGAAAAAATAACTACACTTACTAAGGAATTTGAAACCGCTAGGCAATCTCTTAAACAAAGCCAGTTAGAATTAAAACAGTCAAGTGAGCGGATAAAGTTTTTAGAGGAAGAATGGAACAAAGCAAAAGAAGAAGTTTTGAGATTAAAAACAGCTCTTGAAACGGAAACCAAAGAAAGCGATAAGATAGATAAACTTGAGAAAAAACTGAAAGAAACCAATGAACAGGTAGCAAAAACCAATAAACAATTAGAGGATGAGAAAGAAAAGGCAAAAAGTTTAAGCTCAAAGCTCCAAAAAGCACAAGAAGAAATCAAAAATCTTACCCTGGCTCAAAGCCAGGCTCAAAAAATCATAGAGGAATTAAAAAATAAAACCAAAGACCTTCAAACTCAAATCGATGAGCTGAAAGCAGCCAACCAGGCACTGGAAAAAGAAAAAGAAGGCCTCCAGGGTTATTTAAATAGAGCAAAAGAAGATCTGGCTAAAAATATGGAAAAAATAGAGGCCCTAGAAAGCAACAATTCAGACTTAGATGAGAAAATAAAAGCAGCTGAAAAAACCCTTGTCCAAATGAAGCAAGAATTGGAAGAAGCAAGACAAAGAGAAGCTGTATTGAAAGCAGAAAATGAGGCAGCTAAAAAACAACACGAAGAGGAAATTAAAGCAGAAGCTGAAAAAGCTGATCAAAAGGAGAAGGAATTAGAAGCCCAAATTGAAGCTGCCAAAAAGGAACGAGAAAAGGTTAAAGAAGATCTTGAAAATAAACAAAAAGATTTAGAGTCTGCTAAGAAGAAAATAAAAGAATTAGAAGAAAAGATAGGGCAAGAGCCTTTTGACTATAGATTGCCTTTAACTATTGCCTTTTGGATAATAGCAGCTATTGCTGCAATATATGCTGGTTTAAGAATTAACAGATTCATTAGAACAAGGAGAAGAGGCCCGCAGGCTGCAGGAGAAGATCTAGCCCCTTCAGTTTTACCAGAACCAGAATATCAGACAAACGTTGAAGAAGCTGATGCAGCTGTTTCTGCTGATTCAGAGGCTGCTTCTGCCCGTTCACCTCCGGCCAAAGTTGATGTAGAGCGAACTCAAGTCAACGGAGATAATGTTGATGTGGGCCTTAGAATAGAGGGGCATCCAGAATTGGAAGCTCAGCTTGCAGAAGCTGATCCTGCTGATCACAATAGATTAATTATTGAGTATTTTAAAGCCAGAGGCGGATTAAAAATAATAGGAGAAGACGGTAAAGAAATTGATGTAACCGATTCAATAGAATACGAGGGCCCGGGTTCAATACGTATAAAGGTAAGTGTCCCTAAATCCCAGATCGGCGATTTAGCAGCGACAATTGAGGATTTAAGGAGAAACCTTGAACAAGTCCAAAGCCAGCTTGAACAAGCAAATCAGGCAAAAGAAGCTGCCAAGACTGAACTTGAAGCTGCCAAGGCAAGCTTAGAAGAAGCAGCAGCTAACACCCAGACCTTAGAAAC
>JAFGHG010000053.1 GCA_016939345.1 Candidatus Omnitrophota bacterium | reverse complement strand
TCATAGAAGCTGGTTTTAGATTAAGAAAGGAGTTTTTTATGAAAAGAATCATTTTCTTAAGTCATTTTTTTGCATTTATAGGATTATCTGTTTATTCTCAGGAATCGCTTACTTTAAGCACCTATTATCCTGCTCCTTTTGGGGTCTATAGTGAACTGCGTTCGAAACGCCTAGCCATTGGAGAAGAATATTATAAGCCTGTCGAGTATTGCTGGGCACCGGGAAGCTGTACGAATGAGATATCCGACGATACTGATTTAGTGGTAGAAGGAAACGTTGGAATCGGCACCTCAGATACTCAAGGCAGGATGATGCGTGTTTATGCTTTAGAGCATAAATCAGCGATATTCATTGATGAGATTGGAAGCGTTGATGCCGGTCCTGATGTTTTTTTCCGTAAAGCCAGAAACGATGGCGCAGGAAATCCCAGTGTTGTAGAAATTGGCGACAGTTTAGGAGGGGTTGGCTATGGTGGTTATGTAAATGGTGCTTTTACAAAAGATGCTGCTGCCATCGGCGGCAGGGTTGAAAGCTTAAGCGGAAGTAAAGTGCGAGCAGCGATTACTTTTACAACAAGGGATAGCAATGATTCATGGGCTGAACGGGCAAGGATTAGCAGCAATGGTGATGTGGGTATTGGCGTAGTTACGCCACAGTCTAAACTTGATGTTGATGGAGGAGTAAAAATATCCGATGTCACCGATAATTGTGGTCCAGATAAAGCTGGCACAATGCGATACAATAATGACCGTATGCAATATTGCAATGGATCTGACTGGATTGAATTTGGCGGTGCTAATACGCCTGTATATGCTAGTATGTGTGTGCCGGGAGCACCTTCTAATGATGGAAATAATACTGTTTTGACTCTGCAATCCACATGTTTAGCAACCTGGGCAAATGATTGCAACTGGGATGCTTTGCCTCAACAAGCAAGGAATAACTGTCGCAATGTGGGTTGTCACAAACAAAGTGGTTGGGATACAATGACAGTTCAATGTAACAACCCGCTCTTAGGCTATATTAGTTTTAGGGCTGAGTAAAGAGGAATGTTTTAAGAATAATTGACAGAGGTTATATTCTGGCAAGCCCTTTAATCTGCAACTTGACTTAATTCCTCACTATCATAACTAATAGTATCAAACAAAGCCAGTAGGGGATTTTTTTAAAAAATCCCTATAGGAGCAGGAGTTCCGGAAAGAGGACACTAATTTTTCGACCAAGTTATAGGGCAGCGGGATTAAAAAAATTTTTCTTGACAAATAATAATCATTACGATATAGTATTCAAATGAAATTAGAAAAAAGACAGAATTTAACCCAGTTTTTTTATGATAAATGCGCTGAACATGGCTTAAAGATAACCCCTCAAAGGCGGGTGATCTATGATGAGCTTATTAAAGCCAAGGACCATCCTACTGCTGATGCTTTATATAAGAGAACACGTAAAAATTTGAATAATATCTCCTTTGATACGGTGTACCGTACACTACTTTCATTTACCGAAATGGGCATTGTTAGTCTGGTAGAAGGATATGGTGAACAAAAACGTTTTGAGCCCAATCTGCACCAGCATCATCACTTCAGGTGTATTAAATGTCATACGATTTTTGATTTTGAAAACGAATCCTACAATGATATCCCTGTACCGGCTAAAGTACAGAAACATGGAACTGTTACAAGTAAAAAAGTTGTATTGGAAGGAATCTGCTCTAAATGCAGAATCAAATGAATATTTTTTGCCCAAGCAATAGTAATGATTACTAAATAGTAAATGTACGAAATTATAAAGGAGGTGGTAAAGAAATAAAAATCGTCGGGAATGAGGATATGTTTAATTTCACAAAAAATAAAGACAAAAAAGGAGGAAGTCAAAATGGCAAAAGTAGCAATTGAGATGGTAAAAAAGTCTGGGGTCGATTTGGATAAGTTGTTAAAACTGCTGGTTAAGAATGCCTCGGCAGAATTAACAACTTATTACTATTACACTATTCTGCGGGCAAATCTTATTGGTCTGGAAGGAGAGGGCATCAAGGAAATCGCCGAAACCGCACGGATTGAGGATAGGAATCATTTTGAAGCGTTAATGCCTCGCATATATGAACTCGGCGGTTCACTTCCAAACTGCATGAAAGAGTTTCATGATATGTCAGCATGTCCACCGGCAAATTTACCCAAGAATCCTCAGAGCGCCAAGGAGATACTTAAAGTGCTTGTCGCAGCTGAGCGTTGTGCTGTGCAGGGTTATACTGAGATCTGTGATATGACCGCTGGTAAAGATCACCGCACCTATGATTTAACCTTAGCAATTTTAAACGAAGAAATCGAGCATGAATCCTGGTTTTCTGAATTCCTAGGTGAAGGGCCTTCAGGACATTTCCTTCGTCGCGGGGAAACATCTCCATTTGTGGGAAAGTTTCTTAAATAAGATAAAAGAATGCGGGGTGCTCAATTATGTTTGGGCGCCCCGTTTTTTCATGGTACAATGATGCTCATCTGGAAACAGATATGTTCGAGGTAATCCCAATTATCCATCCTGTTTCACAGGCATGATCTGCCGGGATCTTCAGGCAGGTATTGATTTTTTTTTGAGTCTTCTTTGGTATCCATAATGAAAAGATTTACTCAAAAAATATTAGATTTTATATTAAGTTTTGCGGGCAGCGCTATGGTTGTCCTTGGTTTTAGCTGCTTTTGGCCCAGGCAATGCAGATGCTTGTGCATCATAACAAGATAATAGTTTTTTAATTATTATTAACCAGGCATCTTATTAACAGAGGAGGGAAATTTAATGAAAAAATTTTTTAATTGGCAGGTAACGCTTGGGGTTCTGCTCATCGGGCTCTCCATAGCTTTTTATCTTTTGCATTATTCAATATTCCACGATGCGCACCACATCTTTCTTTACTTGATCGGTGATATCGGCTTTTTGTTTCTGGATGTCCTGATCGTGACAATGGTCCTGCACCGCTTGCTTGAATACAGAGATAAACAGGCTGTTCTTAATAAACTAAATATGGTTATCGGTACTTTTTTTAGCGAAGTCGGCACAGAGCTTTTAAAAAGGTTTTCACAATTCGACCAGGGGCTTACTCAGATAGCTAAAAATCTTGTCATTACCAAAGATTGGAGCGACAAAGAATTTGCTGCAGGCCGTAAGGCCGTAAAAGATCACGCTTCTGATCTTGACAGTAAAACCGGCAACCTTGCTGAGGTAAAAGCTTTTTTAGTAGGCAAGAGACCGTTTATGCTTAGTTTGCTGGAAAACCCTAATTTGCTGGAGCACGAGTCGTTCACCGAACTCTTATGGGCTGTTTTTCATTTAACCGACGAGCTTGCTCACCGTAAAGATATATCAAAGTTGCCGGATAGCGATTATAAGCATTTATCGGGTGATATAAAACGGGCCTATCAACAGTTAATAGTGCAGTGGCTTGATTACATGAAGCATCTTAAACAGGATTACCCCTATTTATTTTCTTTGGCAATGCGCACAAACCCCTTTGATGTCAATGCTTCTGTAGAGGTCAAATAAAAGCAGGATTAGA
This sequence comes from Candidatus Omnitrophota bacterium, assembly GCA_016939345.1. GTDB lineage: Bacteria > Omnitrophota > Gorgyraeia > Duberdicusellales > 4484-171 > JAFGHG01. The sequence goes on along the minus strand of JAFGHG010000053.1, from coordinate 15,344 downwards.
GTATGGTAAAAGTAAAAAAGGCAGGAGAAATTTATAAATGTGAGATTTGCGTTAATACAGTTGAGGTTAAAGAAACTGGCGGTGGATAGCTGATCTGATGTCAGGAATCGATGAGAAAGATATAAAAATAAATAGAAAAGGAGGAAAAAAAATGGAGCAGAACTGTTGCACAAGAACACACATGCCGGTAATCGGTGAAGTCGCCCCTTCATTTGAAGCAGATACGACCCAAGGCCGCATTAAGTTTCCTGAAGACTATAAGGGCAAATGGGTAATTTTATTCAGCCATCCGGCTGACTTTACCCCAGTTTGTACAACCGAGTTTATGACCTTTGCTGCAATGGAAAAAGAATTTGAAGCTTTGAATTGTAAGCTTATAGGCCTTTCAATCGACAGCCATTACAGCCATATTGCCTGGTTGAGAACTATTAAGGAAAAGATTGAATACAAGGGAATGAAGAAGGTAGAGGTTAATTTTCCTGTTATAGCTGACTTGACCATGGATGTGGCCAGAAAATTCGGCATGATCCAGCCTTGCGAGAGTAATGTCAGCGCAGTCCGGGCCGTATTTTTCATGGACCCGCAGGCTAAAGTGAGGGCTCTTATGTATTACCCTTTGTCGACCGGCAGGAATTTTGAGGAGATTAAGCGGATGCTTATTTCAATGCAGACGGTTGATAAGCATAATGTTGCTACCCCTGCCGATTGGCAGCCAGGAGATGATGTTATTGTTCCGCCGCCGGGAAGCTGTGGCACTGCTAAAGAACGAGTTGAAGGCGCGGCAAAAGAAGGTATTAAGTGCCTTGATTGGTTTATTTGCTTTAAGCCGCTGAAATTAAAATAGATTATTTAGGAAGTATTTGTGAGGTTTTATCCTGCAGCCCTTGCCGCCAGGCAGATTAGCGAGTTGGGCAGGGGTGGGTTCTATTCAAAACAGTTGTGAAGAATCGAAGAATAATTGTTAAAGATAAAATGCAAAAGAATTATAGGTATGTATGCACTGAACCTATTGGAAAGAATTTTGACCCTGAGTTTAAACCAGAGCTCTCTCCTAAGCAGATGCTTGAATTGGGGATTTTCGGCGGAAAGTATATGACAGATTGCCAAAAGGAATTTCCTGAGAGCTGGTTTACAAGAGCAAAATTATGCCCTGAAAAGCATGATCCGAAATTGAATTATTTTGGTGTAAATGCCAGCCAGCCCCTTTCTTTGTGGAGGGTAAAAGGCTGGATTTATAAAGATGATCCCCGTGGTTGGTTCCAATGGTATTGCCGCTATTATATGGGCAGGCGGATACCAGAGGAAGATAAAAGGCAAATCAAGAGATGGAAAGCAATCAAAAGACACATATCCCAGATAAAAAAGCACTGCAGAAAAGGCGACATCTCCTGTCGCCCAAAGCACCGCCAGGCTGTACTTCACTGGGCATATGATAGCCGTAAAATATAAAAACGAGAATACCAGATATCCTGCCCCGCTATATGCTATTTATTGTTTAAGCCCGTTTCTTTCTTGAAAACCCCCTGAAAGCGTGTAAAATCAACTTGTCTGAATAATCCGGTCTTTTTTGTTTTCTGATTCATGACGATTTTATTGCCGTAATTTTATGAATGAGTTTAATTTTAACCCAAAGATAACAGATTTTTCTTTTCAAAATGCGCTGGCGCTTGCCGAAGCATCAAAGCTTGCATACGAAGATAAATATAATTATAAGAAAATACTCGGCGAGTGGGGTTTTTCAGGTGTCTGTGCACTTGACAAAAAAGGAACTCAAGGTTTTGTTGCTAAGCGGACAGACATGTTGTTGATAGCCTTTAGAGGAACAGAGCAAACAAAGATTGAAGATATCCTGGCTGATATATTAGTGTTTCAGAATAATAGTAAATTAGGAAAGGTCCATTATGGTTTCTTGAGGGCATTAAAATTTATATGGAAAGACCTGCTAAAAGCCCTGCAAGCTTTACAGGATGACAATCAGTGTATATGGCTTACCGGGCACAGTCTGGGCGGAGCATTGGCAACCCTTGCCGCAGCCAAATTGGCATCTGAAAATAAACAAAATATAAAAGGGATTTATACATACGGAAAACCAAGAGTCGGGAATAACGAATTCAAAATGAATTTTGAAAAGCTGTTCAAAAAAGGAGCGTATAGGGTCACTAACTTTAGAGACCCGATAGCTATAATACCTTTTAGTATCGGCAGAATTTTAAAATGGAATATCGATTTTCAATATCACCATTCAGGGAAAATGATACTGTTTAACGAGAGCGGAAGTATTGCCAAAGAAAGCGAAAAATGTCCAAGATCTGAATTGATATGGTTGTCAATAGGGATAGCTGTAATAGCTTCAGTAATAAAAATTTTAAAAAGGTTGAAAATTGCAGGAAGATTAGTTGAGTACATTAATTCTTTAGCTGAACCTCATTCATTGGAAAAGTATATAGAAAATATTAAGAAAAATATTTAATTTAGGGTTATAATCAGCCGGGCAGCCAGTAGAAGTTAAACGGAATATGCAGGATAAAAAAAAGAGAGTTGTCTTTGGCCATAAACCAGGGAGCTAAAAAATGATAAGCTTTTTAATAGGGACATTAGCAGGTGTTTTGTGCACGCTTTCTTTTCTGCCTCAAGTTTTAAAGGTTTTTAAGACAAAGAAAGTTGAAGACTTGTCTTTAGTCACTTTTGTTTTGTTTGCTTTGGGCGTGTTTTTATGGCTGGTTTATGGTTTAATCATAAAAGAGCTTCCTATAATATTGGCTAACATTGCTACTTTGATACTGGTCTTGCTTATTGTTTTGATGAAGCTGAAGTACAGGCAATAGTTAAAAACTATCTGCTAGCATTTATTCTTTCTTCCAACAGTTGTTTTTCTACGCCAGATCGCAGGGCGTTTAAAAATATCTGCTATAAGAATATACCTTGATAACCAGGCCTAGGTGCCTGATCTATGATAGAATATATTCCCGAGAGGGGCTTAATGACTAAAAAGAAAAAAACACTTTTATACCAAATATTTCAGGAGCTATTAGAATTCTACGGCCCGCGTAAATGGTGGCCGGCAAGGACAAGGTTCGAGGTTATTACAGGAGCGATTCTTGTGCAAAATGTTTCCTGGCGCAACGCAAAAATAGCTATTGATAATTTAAAGAAAGCCGGGTTGCTTAACCCAAAGGCAATTATCTCAGCCAGACACAATGTGATTGCCAGGCAGATCAAGAGCTCGCGCTTTTATAACCAAAAGGCAAAGAAATTAAAAGCCTTTTGTATTTATCTGTTACAAAACTATAACGGTTCATTGAATAAAATGTTTCTTAAAAACACCCAGGATTTACGTGATGAATTGCTCAGGCTTAAAGGTATCGGTAAAGAAACCGCTGACAGCATATTGCTTTATGCCGGAGGCAAGTTGTCTTTTGTCTCTGATGCCTATACAAAAAGATTTTTAACCAGGCTCGGCATGCTAAACGGCATGAAGAGCTATGAAGAAATAAGAAAATATTTCATGGAAAATATCCCTCCGGATGTTTATGTCTATAATGAGTTTCACGCTCTTATAGACCATCACTGCCATTTTATATGTAAAAGCAAGCCTGATTGTGATAAGTGTTTTATTAAGAATTCAGGAAAGACCAACTTATGCAGTTTTGCCGGTAGCTATATCGACAATAAGCTTTTTTAGCATCTTTAAATCTTGCTCATTTATCCCCTTGAACTCAATACCTGTATCGTAAATAACAGAATCCGGGCCCGGGATATCTGTGCGTTCAAACATCCAGACAACCCTGCCTTTACATGATATAGTTTTAGAGTCTTTTAGGTGGATCTGCAGCTCAATGTGTGAGTTTGGGATAAGGCGGTTTTTAGAAAGAATCCTTATGCCGCCTGCGCTGATGTTTTCGGTCTGAGCAGAAATTGTCTGGCCATTTTGGCCTATGACCGTGATCTTGCAGGGGTATTTTACCCTTACAAACTCTCTTCTTTCTTCGCTTTCCCAGCCCATAAATTCTCCGCACTTTAATTATAACATTTATAATCGAGACTTTTCAAACCTTTCAGATAATGATTTGGCGTGATACAATATCTTGGTACTGAATTAGTTAGAGCTGGTTTTTGAAAAGAGCCTTGGCCTGATCTAATAAGATGATAATAAAGAGATTGACATTAATGCCGGCTATTATCTTCGTGTTTTTATTGATTGCGTTAACTGGTCTGTCTTTTGTCGCCGAAGTTGCAGGAATAGACGCCAGCGAACACTGGAGGTTTATTGTTTTGGCAGACTGGCATTCAGCTGAAAAATATACGCAGTTAAGACACAGCCCTGATTCAATTCAAGATGCTGTCAGCCAGGATATAAATAATATTAAAATGCTGAAGAAAAACTATGGAGGCGAATTAATTCTTTTGCCCGGAGATGTCTGTTGGGGCATTTGGCATAGCGAGCTCTTCATCAATGATTACGATCCTAACCTTAGGCCTGAGCAATCTGTTCTAGAGGCCGGACATTATTGCTATACAGGCATGATCGATTCTTTTAAAAGAGGAGGATACGATAAGCTGCTAATGGCTGTCGGAGACCACGAATTAGGAGATAATCCCTGGCCTCGAGATTCGCTGGTTGCTAATCTTCAGCCGAAATTCCGCCAGGTATTTTCTGAAGCTTTTAATTTTAATCCTGATAACGGAAAGTTTTTATATGATTATAAGGTTGGCCTGGCAGATCCCCGGCCTCTAGGGACCAGATATGAAAATACTTCCTATGCTTATAAATATAAGAATGCCCTTTTTGTAACTCTAGATGTATTTGAATTTGATGGGCCTGATAAAAAGCTTAATGATAGTGGAGAGGCTGTTACCGGAGCCGTTAGAGGAAAACATCTAAAATGGCTAGATAAACTTTTAGAAGAGGCCGGGAAAGATCCTTTGATTAAGCATGTATTTGTCCAGGGTCACCTGCCAGTGTTTTATCCTGTACGTATGGTTATGACCAGCGGCTTGTCTATGGATAATGGTGTTGATTCAGAGTTTTGGAAGATACTTAGAAAGCATAAAGTAGATGTTTATTTTGCCGGAGAAGTGCATGCTAATACTGCTACTAAAGATTCAGAATCTGATCTTGTCCATTTAGTAAGCCGTGGCAACCACTTCGATAACTTTCTTACAGTCGATGTTTTTGATAATAAGATAGGTATTACCTGCTACAACCATATAGGCCAGGAGCCGGCTGATGGTAAATATGAGGTATCCGGCCACCTGGTGATCGATAAATCAGGTTCAAAGACTACATTTATGGATGAAGGAGAGTTGGCCTTTATAGATACCTCGAAACCAGTTTGCTACTTTAATTTTGAAAAAGATTATTCTCTTGAAGACCGCCAGCTTATTGTCTTAAAGCGGAATGCTCATCCAAAAAGATATGAGATAGATATTGGCGGTGTTAAGTGTTTTCGTTCCTTTGAGAATCTTGGGGTGTTCGGTAAGCAGTATGATGCAATATATAATGATGTTAAAATCGTTAACGGCATTAATGGTAAGGCTGGCCGGTTCATTTCCGGCAGCCGCATGGCAATATGGGCCTTGGGACCGCATTACGATAAACATGCCTTGTCATATTCGTTGTGGTTTAAAACTTCTTCTGTAGATAACCAGGTGCTTATTAATTCTGCAAGCAGCTTCCAGCGTTTTCTTAGGAAGTTTTTTAACCTGAATCTAAACAATGGAGAGCCCCAGGTAATGGCAGCAAAAGACAAATCTCTTACTGCAGAGGGTGTTAAGCTTAATGACGGAAAATGGCATCACATTGCCGTATCAATGCCTTATGATGGCTGTAAGCTGTCACAAGTGCAGATTTATGCTGATGGTGATATTCTCAAGACTCGCTTATCCGGTGAAGATGAGGTCTTGAGTTTTCCCCGCTATGTCCAGCTGCACATAGGCTGTATGGGTTTTAGCCATGATGAATTCGACATTTTAGGGTTAAAGCCTTTTATTGAAGAGATGGATGAAATAGGCATATGGGCTGTCTCTCTTACAGCCGGTAAGATAGCTGATTTAGTTAAGAGAGGGCCAACAGTTGAAAATTTTCTAAAACCTTATATAATCAGAAAAGAAAGGTGTAAGTATGAAAAAGACCAGGAAAACTAAACCGGCAAGGAAAAAAATCTCAAAAAGCAAAAGTAAGGCTTCTAAACCAGTTCTGGCATCGGCCAGCGCAAATCAGGATATTTTAAATTTACTTGCAGCTTTGGTCGAGAAGCTCACTTCTTTTGAAGCAAAGTTAGATATGGTTATTAAGCGGGTGAGTTCTCAGCCTGCACCTCAGCCTGCGGTTTTGTTGCGCCACCCTTTAGCAGAGCCCCCAAGAGAGCAGCGCAGAGATACAAGGCCAATGTATAATGCTATTTGCGCTGATTGCCGCACGCCTTGCCAGATCCCCTTTAGGCCAAGCCCGGACAGACCTGTTTACTGCAAAGAGTGCTATAGAGCCCGCAAAAAAAACGGTATATTTAAGCCAAGGACAGATGAGAGTTTTAAAAATATAGCTCCGGTTTATACCCAGGTTCCTAAAGAGGCAAAGGCACTAAAAGGTTCTAAACCTATTAAGAAAAAACCGTCAGGAAAAAATAAACCCAGCCGAAAAAAATAATTTTTTTTAACATTGATAAAAATGCCGAGAAGAAAGAAAAGGAAAGTTATTGGATATGAGTTTGCTTTAGATCTTCAAGAAAGGGCCGAGAAGATATGCCGGGTATTGTTCCCTCATATAAACCGGCAGTATTTTAAGTGTTTTAGAAGCCGCGGTTCTTCTGCAAGACGCACTTTGGCCCGCTGCCATGGTCTGGCAAAGATAATGCAAAAGACCATAGGCTGTTCAGCCCATTATGCCATTGAATTCATTTCTGAGAGGTTTGATGAGCTTACCGAGCAAGAACAAACCAAGATAATTATCCATGAGTTGATGCATATTCCCTGCAACTTTGGAGGAGGTTTTAGGCATCATGATCATGTAAGCGATAGGAATGTGGAAAAGTTGTATCGAAATTACAAAAAGGTCTTAACAGGAGCAGAGGTTTAAGGTATAATCTGTCCGAAGATGAGCCTATTAATAGTGTGATTTATGAAAATAATCAGAGATTCAATAACTCTTGATGAGCTTAAAGCGATGTCTCTTACCTTCGGCAATATGGTAAAGGTTGTTGTAGACGTAGATAGAGGTATTATTGCTGTTGATGCTGAGCTTCATTCCGATTTAGAAGCCTTATTGCTTGATGATGGTTCTAAGCAAAAGGATATTTGGGGTATTAATCTCTATCCCGAAATGCAGGGGAATGAGTTTATTGAGTTTGATTCCATGATCAACATGCGCCCTTCTCAAGGCAATATTAGCAGGGGTGTTGATAGCCGACAAATAAGAGATAAGATCATAAGTATTTTAGAGGAAAGAGTAGGAAGATGAACTATCAGCATAAAGATTTAGCTTCCGGCCGCTGGCAGACTTTTTCTTTTTTTGAGCAAATGGCTAACATCGGCAGTGAAGTCGAACGGGCAATTAAGTGGAAGCAGAAAAATAATCCTGATTATTCCAAGCAGGCCTGCAATCGCGCTCTAGAACTAATAGACCTTACTTTGGAGCAAAAGCACAGATTTAGCTGCCTCAAGGAGCTTGCCCGTGTGCGGGAGAGTATTGTCGATTATTTTTACGGGCAAAACCTCTTTAAATCAGATGATAAATCCTGGCAAAAATATTTTTTTAACTTTACCCTTGCTGCCCGCCGCCAGCATTGAATTCTGATAAAATCATAAAGCAGAAAGAAAGGCATCGAGAATTGCTTGAGGGATTGCTTCTCAGCGGGTGAGGAATGCACTTATCTTGAAGTTACATTTTTTTTTCGGGGTCATGTTTATTAGGGTAACTCGCATAAAAGGGCCATAGACTTTGCTGTGGAGTCCCCTTATAGCTGTTTCTCCGGTGGTCAAGCGTTTAAATAAAGGCACAGGCATTTCATCTTCGGATTTTACAAGCATGCTGCCGAATTCCTGGTAATCAGTGGCCAGGCGTTTGGCTTTTTGAGCACCAATTTCCAAGGCAGTTGATTGTTTATTATCGATTGAAAAAAAAGCGTCGAGCTTATACTTGACATCAGGCAAGGGCAGAGAAGTTCCGGGATCAGGCTGGATATAGAAAGTAACCTCGCGATAATCTCTGACATCGAAATAGGGAGATTCATATTCTTCTTCAGAGTCCAATTCAACAGAGTTTTCTATCACCAGGATCATATACATAACCCTTCCGTCGACCATGACCGGGCTTATTTGTTCATCGTATGCAGGCTGGATAACTTTTATTGGTAAAGGTTCTGCGTCTTGGGCAAAGGCAAGGGGAGAATCTAGATATAACAATATGAGGGAAAATAAAGCTGTAATTTTAAAGATACAGGTTTTTAGGCTCATCATATTAGTTTTATGTTCATATTCAGTATAGCTCAAACACAGACCTTCTTCAATACTTTTCAAAACCGGCAAGAAAAGAGAATTGACCTTAGTTTGCAAATATTGCTATAATATTTAGAGGTATATCATGACTATAACTAAAGCAGAGCAGCGCATAAAAGACTTAAAGGAAATATCGTTAGTAATCGATTCCTGGGATGATGTTTTTTCTGATTTTGACCCCCGGCCTTTGAACGAGCGGACAGTTTCCGGGGATTTTGTCGAGGAGCTTAAGAAGCGCTACCGGGAAACTCAAAGGGGGACATTTATAATAAATATTTATGCCCCGGTATTCTTAAAAAACGTTGAATCCGAACGCATGGTCACTCAAAGGTTAAAAAGGCATTTTAGATATGTCTTCATGCAGAAAAAGAGGAATATCATCAGAAGGCGGGTAAGGGGGTTGATATTTATCTTTGTTGGTATATCTTCATTGACCTTCTTGACCCTGGCAACATATCATAAATTTTTAAGTAAGCTGTCTCTGGAGATGATCAGCATATTGTTGATGCCTTTAGGCTGGTTTGGGTTTTGGGAAGGCCTTTCTAAGCTGGTTGACACATCCCCGGCTTTTATCCATGAAGAAAAGCTGTTTGAGAAACTGTCTAAGGCTAATTACCGTTTTTCCTATATAGAAGAAGAAGCTAAAAAATAATTAACGCCAAATAAACTGCTACCTAATTATAGAAATGCTTATGGAACTTTCTTACTTATGGTTTCTCCTTCGGGAGATCGGAAGGAGACGCTGCCGGCCTCTATGCTGATAAGCTCGTAATCAGCGATTTTATCTCCGATCGATAAAGTCTTGCCGTCGACAATAGCAATCGGATCTTCCCCTGTGATCACCCCGGAAACTTCAAGACTTCCCGGGTTGTAAGTTTTCTTTTTATATTCCTTTTGCCTTGATTTTTTCTTAAAAAAAGATTTAAAAAAGCTATTTTCCTGAGAAGATTTTTTTACTGGTTTTTGATAATAGCCAAGAACAGTATCAAGCTGGGGGTTAACGCAGATATTTCCGTTTACGTCTATGACCGGAAGTCCGAACTGACTTGTATCGATCCCGGCTTTTTTCATGCGGGGTATAAGCTCGGCGTCAACTGTTGGTTCATCGATGATTTTATAAGTATAAGCAATCCTGCTTTTATCCAGCTCTTGGATAAAATGCCTTGTGCGGCCGCAGGCATCGCGGCCATAGACAATAATATAGGGATAGCCATAAAGAGGTTCTACGCATAAACCGGAGCCTGCAAATAAGCAGAAGAGGATAAAACAATTGATAATTACATAGATAATACGATTTTTAGATATCATATAAACTATCTGATCGGTAAAATCATTTTAACTCTATAAATTGGGGCGGACAAGCAGCTTTTTTCTGTTAAAATAGAGCTATAATATAGAAAACTAGGAGTTGATAATAATAGTTATGAGGCTCGTTATTGTTTTGTTATGTTTTTTGTTTATGCTGAGTGTTTTGCCCTTAAGCATGGTTAGGGCAGATGATAAGGAAATAGACGACAGCCAGACCTGGCCGGCTCTGGCAGTTAAAAAAATCATGGCTAAACCCCTTGGTGAAAAAGAAGTTTTCTGCTGGCATCTTGATAATAACAGCTTTGCCGTAAAATCCGCTAATTGCCTTTTGATATTTGATTATTTGAATACCGAGCCGGAGCCTGATAAAGTTTATGCCAATTTCATTCCCAAAAAAAAGGTGGTACGCAGTTTATTGACCGGGGTGGTAAATCCTGATGAGATAAAAAACCTGCATGTTATCATGTTTTATTCTCATGAACACCCGGCTGAAACCTTGCAGGAAGCCTTGAGCTGGAAGGATAAGGTATTAAGCCTAACTTGTGTTATGCCAGAGGAAGTCTATGAAGTATATAAACCTAAGCTTGTTGAGCTTATCGGATATAAAAAAATAGGCCTAAGCGAAACAGACCTTGAAAACATAATAAAAATAGTAAAGCCGAACAAGATCTATAATATACGCGGCCAGAACGTGGCAGCTATTATACCTCATTATTTTTTCGATGACGCTATTACCCAGCGTTATCCGGGAGTCGAATTCGTGGTCTATACCAGAAGCGGCATAACCTTATATCATAGCGGTGCTTTGCTTTGCCCTGATTGCAATGGCCCGACGACAGTAGAAAGCTACCAGCAGGAAAGTTCAGGATTTACGCTTTCAGGCGGGCCAAACGTCATTGACGAAAACACCAAGAAACTGGTTTTTAGGGATGGAAGGATGATAAAGATAGATGATGACCCTGTAGTAGAAGAGATGTTAGAGACAAAAGATTTTAAACCTGATACTAAACGCCTTGGCTTTGCTTTATATTCTGACCCTTTAAGCAAAAACGGAGCTTTTTGTATCTGGGCAAATTACGTTCCTTTATCGGCAACCTCATTATTTTCTTTGAGCGACTACTTTGTAAGTGATTATGCACGGGATATTTTACGAAAGCAAAAAGAACATGAGGAATTTTTAAAACGGGATAAAGAACTCTCTGAGAACCCTGATGAGGCTGATTCTGAATGTGCTTTTAAAATCTATGAACGCGAGAGATGCTTAGAGTATCTAGACCGGCTTTCAGCTAATCCCTGGGTTAAGGATAAGCTTTTAGTAGCTGCTTTTAAGTGGTATCCTTTTGCTGCCCAGGAGACTCAGATCCCGGGTAAAGACTATCCGCAGTCGCACATATCCAAGATACGCATAGACGAAAATTTCAGAATGCGCGGAGAGTGCATATTGTTTAACGCCAATAAATCTTCTGAATTCTATTTCGGGGGTTTTTCGACTTCCAGTAATATGGCAGGGCATACAGATTTTACCAAGAAAATAATCAAAGAAAACAGGTAGGCACCAATGATCAAAGATATTAAAATCAAAAGTTGGTATGAAAAAAATAAAAACCCAAGGAAAAACGATGTCGCCAAGATATTGGGCGTGGAATATGCTCACTTGAAATTAAAAAACAAAAGCGATATTTATATCACGAGTTATGGCCTGCCTTTTATCGAGAATTTAAAGCCTGAAAATTTCTGGACCGATAAGAAATGGCTTGATGACAATTCCCAAAGATTGTCAGGTACGGCAAGCGTGTATAAAATCAGGACAAAAAAAGTAAACGGCAGCTATAAGGATATTGTGGTTAAATGGAACCGTATGGGCCAGGATGTTCCCGGGTCCCACGATTGCCAGAACCTGATAAATGCTGAATTCAACAGCCCTTTTGAGGAATTTTCCTTAGTTATGGAGCTCAGAAAAGCCATGGGAAAAAGCTACAAAAATGTAACCATACATAAGCCTTTGGCGATATTCGTTCCTTCTGAAAGGACAGAGTTGTGGCAGACGGGTAGAAAAAGGTATAAGATGCAAAATATTTTAGATTCGCATAAAGATGTTGTCCTGGATATCCACCGTTTATATGCAGTTATCTATGAATGGATCACAGGCTTTGATGTTACCCAGGCCTTTGATAAAAAGATATTGCCTAAAAAATACATGGCCGCACTTACTATAGACGCTGAAAAGAAGATGAAAAGAAATGGCTTCCTTGTCAGAGACAACAAGCCGCATCATGTAATCGTAAGGCCGGTTAAGAAACAAAAGGTTGCAAGGGATAGAAATAAAAGAGTTTTGTATGGATTAGTAGATTTTGAGCTGCTCGAGCGGACTCCACAGCAGGAGAAAGCCGTAAAAAGAGACAAGCGGTCAGAATACCTTAAAAGGCAAAGAGACAGGTTCATAGTTGATATGCCCGATGAGTTTCATCCGCACCTGCACCATATGAATATTTTCGGCGTAGATTATGTTTACGGGCATGTAGAGAGCACCAAAGGAAGGCTTTGGGTTGTCGGTAAAGACCCATACCTTTTTGACTATTTTCTTCCAGATAGATGGAGGCAGGTACCCAGGACTAAGATTTCTGTATACAGCCAGATGTATCATGCCGCCACCAAGGATAACATACATCTTGTCTGGAAAGTATCTAAGGTCGGGCTTCAGCCGGATGCTGACCCTTTTAGGGAAGACGAAAAAAAACAGCTTGAGTATGGTTACAACAGCCCTTTCGAAGAAATAGCCATGGCTGTTGAGCTTAGTAAAAAAGGAATAGCTTCTATTTATCCAAGGGCAATATATATGTCTGAATACAAGATCAAGATATCAAGAAATCTTTTCGATGAGTCAAGATACAAAAGCCACAACAGCCAGAGGACGCCAGACGGATTAAAAATACTTGCTAAGGGCCATGATTATATAATAATCTGGGGCTACTGGAATGGACCTGATGAAAAGCTGGCAGCAAAAGACAGTGATTATTTTGAAGGCATAGATGCCTTGAGGGCTTATAAAGAAAAAAGAATTGATGAGGATATGTATATTAACCTGCTTAAGACCACTAAAAATAAGCTGCATAAAGAAGGCATAGAGGATCTTAACCTGAGGGGTAATCATATTTTGATATCATACGACAGCAAGGGCAGACTTATTAAAGATAATGATGGTTTTCCCGAAATAAGAATATGTAATTTTGAATTCCTCAAAAAATTAATCTAGGATAAGAATGACTTATATAGCCAAAAGCCTTGATACATATGCAAAGCTAAAAATGCTTTCGCAGGATTCTCGATATGACCTTGCCTGCTCCTGTGCAACAGGAAAGGACGAGCACCGAAAGCGTTCAATAGATGATAAGTGGATATATCCGGTAGCCATGGGCAACGGCCGCTCGACTTTCCTTTTCAAGACTCTTTTATCCAACCACTGTCTAAATGATTGCCGCTATTGCCCATTACGTTTAAATTCAGATATCCGCCGCTGCAGCTTGAGCCCTGAAGAATTAGCCAGGGCTTTTTTTTCCTATTACCGCAGGGGAAAAGTCAGCGGCCTTTTTTTAAGCAGCGGTGTTGTTAAAGGAGCTGATAATACCATGGAATACATTAACCGCACAGCTTTGCTTTTGCGCCGCCAGAGATTCAGTGGCTATATTCATCTAAAGATAATACCAGGGGCTTCTGAGGCTTCTATACGCCAGAGCCTTTCCCTGGCCAGCGCAGTATCATTGAATATAGAAGCTCCTGCAGAAGAATGCTTTAGAACCCTTAGCACTTCTAAAAACTATTTAAAAGATATAGTGTCCAAGATAGAACTTATCAGCAGGCTTATTAAAAACAGTGCATATAGAAGAAAGATAAAACATACTACCCAGTTTGTTGTGGGGGCTTCTTCGGAGAGTGATAGAGAAATAGTATCCTGCTCATGGAGGCTTTATAAGGGACTTGAATTGAACCGGGTTTACTTTAGCGCTTACCAGCGGGGAGCAGGAGCCTTTGATCTTCCCGGAGAGAGTTCCAAACACAGCAATAAAGACCTTTTGATGCGGGAGCACCGTCTTTATCAAACAGATTGGCTTATCCGCAAATACGGTTTTAAATTTGAAGAAATACCTTTTGAGTCCGACGGCAGCCTTTCTTTAACGGTCGATCCAAAGCAGTCATGGGCTGACAAGCATCCTGAGTTTTTTCCTGTTGATATCAACAAAGATGATAAATCACGCCTTATTCGAGTTCCTGGTATTGGACAGGTAATGGTAGAGCGGATATTGGCCTTTCGAAAGCAAGGGGTAAAGATCAAAACCTTACAGAACCTGGGACAACGGAAGAGATTATACAAAAAGAGCGAAAAATACCTTATCTTAGGCTGAAAAAAAATAAAACAATGGAAGGAGGTGAAAAGCAGCACCTCTTTTTTATTTCAGAGGATGTTTTCTACTAATTCCTTGAAAGACTTAAAAGTTGTTATTTTTACGTCTTTGGAGTAATGGAAAAGTGACATAATATTAAAACCGATATCATCGCTTGATTCAGGTATTATTCTTATGATTTTTGATACCCCGTGTTTATTGAGCAGATTCATGGTTTTTTCTATGTAAGGGCGGGCCTGGTCTTCTATTTCTTTCAGAGAACACATGTCCGTCAGCAGGGTAAAATCATTTTTAAGTTGGGAAAGCTTTTTAGGAATGTCTTTTAATATTTCTTTGGATTGCTGGGCAGTGAAAACACCTTTTAGAGTGACAAATAAAGTATTGCGGACAGCATTTGTTTTTATTTCATACATATTTGTTTACTGTTTATGATTAGAATTTGAGGATTATTTAATGATACTTTACTTACGGGATTTGTCAATAAAATTATCGATTTTTAAGGCGGGTATTGATTTTTTGTGTTAAAATGATTCTATTTTAACATAGATTTTATGGCAGAAAGTATTTTAAAAGTCGAAAAATTACGTAAAGTCTTTGGTCATATAACTGCTGTTAATGATATCTCTTTTGAGATAGGCGGTTCAGAAATTGTCGGACTTCTCGGGCCCAACGGAGCAGGCAAGACTACGACCATCAACATGATACTTGGTACGCTTTTGCCGACTTCCGGTTCAGTTAAAATAAAAGGAAAAGACATAACTACCCACCGTTCTCAGGTGCTGGAGAGAATAAATTTTGCCGCTGTCTATGCACCTTTGCCGGGTAACCTGACGGCTTATCAGAATCTGCATGTTTTTTCTCTTTTATACGGTGTGAATAATCCTTCTGAGAGGATTGATATGCTGCTTGAGAAGTTTGACCTCAAGAAATTTCGCAATACAAAGAGCGGAGTGCTGTCATCAGGCGAACAAACACGTTTAAGCCTGGCTAAGGCTATGCTTAATGAGCCGGATTTGCTTTTACTCGATGAGCCCACAGCTTCGCTTGATCCTTCTGTGGCCAGCGATATAAGGTCTACAATAAGCGAATTTACAAAAAAAACCAATTGTGCTGTATTGTGGACTTCTCATAATATGCATGAAG
>JAFGHG010000052.1 GCA_016939345.1 Candidatus Omnitrophota bacterium | reverse complement strand
ATTTCAGCACGGCTGAAATTATATTTTTCTCTTATTCTTTTTATCTGAACTGAGCGTTTAACCGCTACCAGTATTATCTTATCGAAATATCTATCAAGCTTTTTTTCAAAAAGTAAAGGGACTTCGCCGACGCAAAGGACTTTATTTTTCCTGGCTTTTTTCACCCAGCTTAAAAGCCCTTTTATCGCTTGCGGATGGACAATAGCCTCTAAAGCCTTCAATTTTCTTCTATCGCTAAACGCCAGCCGGCCTAATTTTCTTCTGTTGATTCTGCCCCGTTCTAAAACATCAGGAAACTCCTTGGCTACTTTTCTATAAACAGGGCTTTCTTTGTTTTTATAGCAGGCATGGATAAACTCATCACAGTCAAAAACATATGCTCCTTTGTTCTTGAGCATCCTAAGGACGCTGCTTTTTCCGCAGGAAAAACACCCTGTTAAACCGATAACACTCATTTTAATTCTTTTAAATCTGCTAAATTATTGCCGGACTTAAGATTTACTTTGACCGGTACTTCAAGCTTGATAGCCTCTTCCATATATTTACAGATAAATACTTTAACCTTATCAAGCTCATCGGAGCAAACATCAAAGACGAGCTCATCATGAATCTGCAGAACAAGTTTTGTCCTCAAATACTGGGCTTTAAGCTCCTTGTCTATCCTGACCATGGCTATTTTTATAAGGTCGGCACAGGAACCCTGGATAGGTGCGTTAACTGCCTGACGATAGGCAAATTCCCTAAGATGAAGGTTGCTGCTTTTTGCTTCAGGCAGATATCTCCTTCTTTTCAGGATAGTCTCTACATAACCTTTTTTTTCAACGCTTTCTTTCACTCCGTCAATATACCTCCTTACTCCTTCATAGCGCTGAAAATAATCATCAATGAAATTCTGAGCTTGGGTCGGACTGATCTTTAGCTCTTTGGCCAGGCCGAAAGAACTCATCCCATAAATTATTCCGAAATTTACCCTTTTAGCCATATCTCTTTCCTGGAAATCGACTTTGTCGGGATCTTTAGAGAAGAGCAGACCGGCAGTAAAGCTGTGTATGTCACGGTCATCATTAAAAGCCATGATTAAATTTTCATCACCAGATAAATGAGCAAGTATTCTTAACTCTATTTGAGAATAGTCGCCGGATAAAAGAAAACCATTATTAAAACTTGGTATAAAAGAGCGACGCAGCTTATCAGAGAATTGACCCCTGGCTGGAATACTCTGCAGGTTGGGTGAAGAACTGGAAAGCCTTCCGGTCTGGGTAGAAGTCTGATGAAATTCAGCATGAAGCATACCTTTGTTTTTTTTTACCTCCTCGACCAAAGGAGTTATGTAAGTCGTCTTTAATTTGGCCATATGCCGGTAATCCAATATCACCCCAGCTATGGGGTATTTCAAGGCTAATCTTTCTAATACCTCCTCATTGGTCGAATAGCCGGTCTTGGTCTTCTTTATCGGTTTTATTTTCATTTCTTCAAAAAGGACTTCTCTTAACTGTTTAGGTGAATTTAGATTAAACTCTCTGCCGGCCAGCTTGTAAACTTTACTCATGGCCTGAAGGCTCTTTTTATCAACCTCTTTAAGAAGGTTTTCTAATTCCTTAAGATTGATTTTTACACCGCTGGTCTGCATCTGGCTTAAAATATCAATCAAAGGCATCTCGATATCGAAGAATAATTTTTCCTGGCCCTGGGTAATTAATTTCGGCTCCAGTATCTTATAAAGCTGATAAATATAATATGGCTTGCTTTCTTCGGATATTTGGCTCAGGTGTTCTTTCAAATAGGTGCCGACTAAAGTGACCAGGCTGAAATCGATCAAGGAAGAATCAAGAATATAGGCAGCGACCTTAACATCAAAATATAGGTTATTGAACTCTAATTCCTGATTAGTTACTTTTTGATCTTTGCATCCATAGGTTATCTTTTTAATCTTTGAATCGCAAAGCAGGTATGCAGCTTTTGATTTTGCTGTCTTATGTGTGCGTTTATTGACTGGATCAAAGATAAAAATATCGTTGCCTTGGATATTAAAAGCAAGAGGTTCTTCTTTAAACTTCTCAACAAAACCATCAGGAATATCAAAATCAAGGGGTAGCTCTTTATTTTTATCATTCAAGGCTATATCCTTTATCAAAGCCTTAAACTCAAGGTCAGTAAAAATCCTGTATAGGGTTTCATTATCAGCTGAGCGGATTTTTAAATCCTCCCACTTGTTTGTAATTTGGCAATCTACAAGCTGTGCCAGTTCTTTGCTCAAATATATCATCTCTTTGCTTGATTGAAGTATGTCGCGTATTTTTGGCTTTACCCTGTCAAGATTACTGAAAATATTATCTATATCCTTGAATTCCTCTATAAGCTTACGCGCTCCGACCTTGCCTATTCCTTTTGCTCCCGGTATATTATCGCTGGAATCCCCGCTAAGGGCTAGGTAATCGGTTATCTGCTGGGGAAGAAAACCAAAATCTTTCAAAAACTCATTGTTTCCTATCGTCAGGTCTTTATTATAGTTGTAAATAAATACATCATCGCCTCTGATAAGCTGATAGAGATCTTTGTCTGCGCTTACTATAACCACTGAAAAATCATCAGCTAAAGCCTTATTACACAAAGATGCTATGATATCATCGGCTTCAAAACCTTCTTTTCCGATCTGTTCTATGCCCATTGCTGCTATCAAATCCTTAATCAAAGGCAGTTGAGCCTTTAAGGGATCTGGCAAAGGTGGCCTGTTTATTTTATATTCCTGGTATTTCTCAGTCCGGAAAGTTTTTCGTGAAACATCGAAACAAACACATAAATACTGAGGATTAAATTTAGATATTATCTTTTTCAGGGTGCGATACACTCCAAAAACCGCTCCGCAAGGAAAGCCTTTAGAAGTGGAAAGCTTAATAGCAAAAAAAGACCTGTAACACATAGATGTGCCGTCAATAAGGAAAATTGTTTCTTTTGGCATCAAAGAATAGGATTTAATGGTTTATATTTATGCTAAAGTGCAGATATGCAAGCTGAGCTATCCGGACACAAAGCCTCACCCGCCAGCGGGTTTTAAAAAAGATATAAAATTATTTTTATCTAGGATACAGGGAGCAAAAATCCTTCTAACATCATTTTATTATTTGATAAAGCGGTTGATTCATATTTGGAAATAAAGGCTGGTTTAAAAATCTTTTTCTTGGGTAATATGGAAAACGGCTGACAAAGCGTTTTTAAGTTTATCTCCTGCAGATAAAAAATCGTCCTTTTCGATATAATCCAAGGCGTTCTTTGTATTCACATAAGCACTCTGCCTTAAACGAAACCTTTCTGCCTGATCGTAGAGTTTGCGGGCAGTAGCGACCAGGTCATCATCGTCAACATTAAGTGAAAGGACTGTACGGAACTCCTTAGCCGCAGTTTCATAATCCTTTGCGGCAAAGGCATTATTGCCCAGGTCCAAATGAAGCTTGGCTTCTTCAATAACTTTTAGGCGGTCCTGTTCTCTTACATAAATAAGTTCCCGGGATAATCTTGCTGCTTTTTCTTCCAAATCAGCTTTCCGTACTTCTGGATATGTCCCAAGCTTAAGCAAATGCTGACGGGAGACTTCCCACCAGTAATCACCCTGTTGTCCGGCCATGTAGCGTTTTTTCCAGTAGGTAGTGGCGTTCTCTATCTCTCCTCTTCGTTCGTAAAGAAAAGCCAGGTTGGTATAAGCGGGCAAATATTCAGGATTTATTTCAAGAGTCTTTAAATACATCGATAAAGCCTTATCATTATCTCCCAAGGCTTCATAGACTACGCCTATATCATTATAAGCCTCAGCATAATTTGGATACATTTGGGCTGCCTTCTCGTAATATGTCAGGGCTCCGTTTAAATCGCCCATTGACTGCAGCCTATAGCCCTCCTCACGATAAGAAACTGCCTGCTCTTTTGTTAATTGTTCAGAGTGTAAAGAGAAAAATGGTAAGACTATTAGAGAGATAATAAAAAGTAGTCTCATCATTTCTATATTTATCATAAATAAGGAGTTATGTCAAGGTTTTACTTGTTTTCAGCAGCCAAAAAAAGGTAAAAAAACTTTTTTTTAGAAAAATTTGACAACTAAAATCACTCATCAACCGCTTCTGTGGGCTGGCTCGAGGCTGTAGTTTCAAGGGGCAAAGATTGCTCTGCTTTGCCTTGACTTAAAACTTCTTCAAGAACAGAACCTGGCGTTGCCTGGGCAGAATTATTTTCCTCAGCCAAAGGCTGGGTCTTTAAATCTGAACTCTCTGCATTTTGGGTTTGTTTTTGGTATTTAGAAATTAAAGACTTGCCACGTTGTTTAGAAAGATAGGCCAATGAAAGCGAAGTGGAAAAAAAGAGAATAGCAAGAACTACTGTGGCCTTGACAAAAAAGGAGCTGGTCTTGGTCCCGAAAATAGATTCAACCCCTCCCAAGGCTTCAACCAAGCCGCCGCTTCTTCCTCTCTGCACGAGTATTACCCCTACCAGACAAAGAACCACAATAACATGTAAAACTAAAATTATATTATACATAGACGTATCATCTCCCTGTAATTATACAGAATTTTTAACAATCTCAACAAAAGAAGCGCTATCTAGGGATGCTCCGCCGACAAGTCCGCCGTCAACATCATCTTCGCTCATCAAGTCCTTTATGTTAGAAGGCTTAACGCTGCCTCCGTAAAGTATGCGGATCTGCTGGCTTACATCAATACAATATTTATCCTTTAGCCAGGTACGTATGAATTTGTGGACCTCCTGAGCCTGCTGCGGTGTAGCGGTCTTGCCGGTTCCGATAGCCCAGACTGGCTCATAAGCTATAACTGATTTAAGTATTTGTTCTTCATCAAGGTCAGCCAGGCTCTCTTCTAGCTGTTTTTTAACTACTTCTATGGTCTTGCCTGCTTCTCTTTCATCTAGAACTTCACCTACACAAATAATAGGGGTCAATTCTGCGCTTAAAGCTGCTTTTGTTTTTCTGTTTACATCCTGATTAGTCTCAGAAAAAATATTTCTTCTTTCCGAGTGGCCTATGATAACATAAGAACACCCTATATCCTTAAGCATTAGCGGTGAAACCTCTCCGGTAAAAGCGCCCTTTTCCTGCCAGTATAAATTCTGAGCACCCAATTTTATATTAGACTCTATGAGAAGGTCGTTGGCATCTGAAAGAGCTGTAAAAGGCGGACAGATCAAAATATCTGCGTCCTCAAAATCTATAAGCTCTCTTCTTAAACTGTTTATCAATTCCCTCGCCTGAAACAAGGTATTGTTCATTTTCCAGTTACCAGCAATCAACGGCTTTCTCATCTATACACCTTTGTTTAATTTTATTACAGCAAATTCTAATTTCGGATTTAAACTAATAAGTAAAATTTGTTATGTATTCATTTATCTGCTAAAGCTGCAATCCCAGGAAGTACTTTACCTTCCAGATACTCAAGCGACGCTCCTCCGCCGGTAGAAATATGGGACATCTTATCTGAAAGGTTAAATTGAGCTACTGATGCCGCGGTGTCTCCGCCTCCGATGACAGATACAGCACCAGAATCAGCAACAGCATCTTCTACGGCTCTTGTACCCTTAGCAAATTTATTATTTTCAAAAATGCCCATAGGCCCGTTCATGACAATAGTCTTTGCCTTCTTTATCTGGCCGCTGAAAAGCTCTATGGTCTTAGGACCGATGTCAACGCCCATCCAGCCGTTATCTATTGTCTGAGCTTCTGTTATCTTTACATTAGCTGACGTTTCTATGTTGTCGGTAACAACATGATCCAGAGGCAATAAAACCTTTACCCCTTTTTCTCCGGCTTTCTCTAAAATCTTTTTTACTGTATCATACATATCCTCTTCCTTTCGGGAAGAACCTATGTCAATACCTTTTACTTTCATAAAAGTATAAGCCATGGCTCCGCCGATAATTATTGCATCGGCTTTATTAAGCATATTTTCGATTACCGGGATCTTATCTGATACTTTTGCGCCGCCGAGAATGAAAAGAAACGGCCTGTCGGCACTGATCAATACTTTCTGAAAATACTCTATCTCTTTTTGAACTAAAAAACCTGAAACCGATTCAAGGTATTTAGTCACTCCCTCTGTTGAAGCATGAGCCCTGTGAGCTGCTCCAAAAGCATCATTCACGAATACATCGCCCAGCTCTGAAAGCTTACGGGAGAACTCAGGGTCGTTTTTTGTCTCCTGCTTGTAAAAACGCAGGTTTTCCAATAAAACTACTTCTCCGGGTTTAAGAGCATCTACTTCCTTTTTTACCTTTTCACCAATACAATCATCAAGCATCTTAACCGGCTTGCCGAGCAATTGCGAAAGCCTTACCGCTACCGGCTTAAGGCTCATTTTAGAGACTTTCTCGCCTTTGGGCCGGCCGAGATGGCTCATTAAAATCAACTTGCCGCCTTCTGCTATGACATAACGGATCGTATCCAAAGCTGCTCTTATTCTGTTGTCATCGGTTATATTGCAATCAGCGTCTAAGGGGACGTTAAAATCAACGCGCATAAGCACGCGTTTTCCCTTTAAATCTACATCTTTTACTGATTTTTTGTTCATCTTTTTGCCTCAACCCGTTCTTTGCTCATCATAAACAGGATAAAGTCAATTACTCTGCAGGAATATCCCCACTCATTATCATACCAAGAAAGGACCTTAACCATGTCTCCTACACAATATGTGGATTGAGCATCGACTATTGAAGAAAGTGAGTTCTTTTTAAAATCTATTGATACCAAAGGTTCGTCGCTTACGCCGAGAATACCTTTTAATCTTCCGTTAGCTGCCTGCGATAAAGCTTCATTTACATCATCTTTTCCGGCTGATTTATCTAAATGCAAAACAACATCAACCAGAGAAACCGTAGGAGTAGGCACCCTTATGGCTAAACCATCGAGCTTTCCTTTTAACTGTGGTATTACCAGACCGACTGCTTTAGCTGCTCCGGTAGTCGTAGGAATCATCGAGAGAGCCGCTGCCCGGGCCCGGCGCAAATCACTGTGAGGAAAATCCAAAATCCTCTGATCATTGGTGTAAGAGTGGATGGTGGTCATCAGCCCTTTTTTTACTCCAAAAGCATCCTGAATCACCTTTACAACCGGTGCTATGCAATTGGTAGTGCATGAGGCATTTGAAACTATATGGTCTTTGCCGGAATCGTATTTATCCTCGTTTACTCCCAAGACAAACGTGGCGATATCGCCTTTTGCCGGTGCAGAAATGATTACCTTCTTTGCTCCGGCAGTCAAATGCATTCCAGCTTTGGCAGCATCCCTGAAAATACCTGTCGATTCAACCACTACATCCGCACCCAGTTCTTTCCAGGGCAGTTTTGAAGGGTCTTTTTCTGAAACAACCTTTATTTTTTTTCCGTCGATTACCAAGGAATCTCCCTGGGCCTTAACATCATTATCAAGAATTCCAAAATTAGAGTCATATTTAAGAAGGTGGGCTAGTGTGCTTGCATCTGTTAAATCATTTACTCCCACGAAATCTATATCGCTTACTTTATTTTCCAATGCTGAACGTAATACCAGCCTTCCGATCCTGCCAAAACCATTAATACCTACTTTTACTGCCATTTTTTACCTCCTTTATTATCAGGCTTTTACTAAAACTGATCAATTAATTGTATTTGGTTAAAACGTAAACTTGCGGCAACAACCTCAAACTCTGCTTAATTGGGAATGTTATTATAACAACCGCCAAGCAAAATGCAAGGTATTTATTAAGCAATATTTAACAATTGCTAACTTACAAACCTCCTGAATATCTTCTTCCCTAACTTTAAAATCAAGCCTTTCTCCGGGGGTATTCGAACCTTTTCGTCGTTAATAGTCCTCTGAGAAGCATCATCGGGATCAAGCTCATAAATCGCACCTTGTTTTAAAAGCCGGCGGGCTTCGTTTTTTGAGCTCACTACTTTGAACTTGTAGAGAATTTCTACCAAATCACATACCGAGCTTCCGGTCTTATGAGTCTGAATATTTTCCGGGATTTCTTTTTTGGAATAGACTCTTTCAAATTCCTTGCTCTGCTTGCGGGCCTCTAGTTTACCATAATAATCCTCAACTATTTTTTCTGCCAGCAAAGATTTAGCCTTCTTAGGATGCATGCTTTTGATCTGCCCGGGTTCATTATCGGTAAGAAGACGATAGTACTCAATCATTACTTCATCGGATATACTCATCACTTTGCCGAATATTGATTTTGGTTCTTCAGTTATACCGATATAATTGCCCAAAGATTTTGACATTTTATTTTTTCCGTCGAGACCCACCAGTATCGGCATGGTCACAACCAGCTGAGGTTTCTGGCCGAAAGATTCCTGAAGCTGCCTGCCCACCAACAGGTTAAACTTCTGATCTGTCCCGCCGAACTCAACATCAGCCTTGACCATAATCGAATCATAGCCCTGAATCAAAGGATAAGTCATCTCAAGAATGGTTAATGGCCTGTTTTCTTTAAACCTCTGGGAAAAATCATCTCTTTCTAAGATCCTGGCCAGGGTGTAAATAGAGAGCAAAGAAAGAAAATCTGAAAGTTTCATCTTTTTAAACCACTGGCTGTTACGGTAAACAGTAGTTCTGCCGCGGTCAAGGATCTTAAATGCCTGTTTAGTATAAGTTGCGGCGTTTGCCTTTATTTCTTCGTCGCTTAATACCGGCCGAAGAGCAGTCCTTCCTGAGGGATCGCCTATCTTAGCGGTAAAGTCTCCGATAATAAGACAGACCTCGTGGCCTAAATCCTGAAGTTTTCTTAATTTACGTAAAAGTACGGTGTGGCCTAAGTGGATATCTTTTGCTGTAGGGTCAAAACCGATCTTCAGGCTGAGCTTACTTTTCTCTTTAAGCTTGCGATAGGCTTCTTCTTCTGAAATAAAATCTACCGCATTCTGCTTTAAGCACTCAATGTGTCCTTTAATAGATTTATCCATGGATTTATCAGGTGTCTTGAAACTCAATTAGAACTGCAAGGCAGGATGAATATACTTGGCCAGCTTCCTCAGAGAAAACCCTTACTTTTTCTAAGCTTCCTCTATTTTTGTCGAAAGACCTATTTTAGCCGAACCAGGATCGATCTTGATGATTTTTACCTTAAGGCTGTCACCCGGCTTAAGCTGCTTCATGGCCTCTTCATCTATCTCTCCGGAAAAAACCAGGCCCTCTAAATTTTCATCTATTTTGACAAATGCTCCAAAATTTGTGATCTTCACGACCTGTCCTTCAAGTACAGCGCCTACAGGAAATTTTTCCAAAAGCTCTGGCCAGGGGTCTTTTTCCAATTGCTTTAAGCCAAGTATTACTTTTTTGTTGGCCCGGTCGATGCCTAAGATTTTCCATTCATAGCTGTGGCCTTTCTTGACTACTTCCTGTGCCCGGGAAACCCTCTTTGTCCAGGAAAGGTCTTCATTGTATACAATGCCTTCTAATCCGTTTTCCAGTTCAGAGTAAGCACAACCTTCGCCGAAAGCCGTTACTCTTCCTTTAATAACATTATCGATTGTCACCAGGTTCTCTATATCTTCCCAGGGGTCTTTTTCCAGTTGTCTTATGCTTAAAGATATCTTTCTCTCGCTTACTGCCACCCCTATTACCATGGCCTCAACCTGATCGCCTATAGCAAAGGATTCCTGCAGATTTATAAACCTTTTGGTCCATGAGACTTCGCTGATATGCACCAGGCCTTCTATTCCCTTTTCAAGTTCGACAAAAATACCGTAATTCTGGATATTTGTTATTCTTCCCTTTACTGTTGTTCCGGGAATAAATTTTTTATCTATATCAATCCAAGGATCGGGAGTAGTCTGCTTAAGGCCCAAAGATATCTTTCCTTTTACCTTGTCAAAGCTTAAAATCATTACCTGTATATCGTCTCCCACAGCAACTATTTCTGAAGGGTGGGTTATCTTCTTCCAGCTCATATCAGCAATATGCAAAAGCCCATCAACCCCTCCCAGATCTATAAAAGCCCCGAAGTTGGTTATGCTCTTGACCCTGCCCTTCATGATCTTTCCTTCTTCGATGTTTTCCCAGGTGTTTTTACGCGATATTTCTTTTTCCATACGCAAGGCATCTTTGCGCGAGATTATAAAACTGCCCTTTAGTTTGTTCATCTTGATGATCTGAAAGTTAAAAGTCTGCCCAAGTATCTCCTCATTGTTCATATTGCGGAAAGAGGAAAGGCTTTGTGGCAGGAAACCCTCAACTCCAAAGATATTTACCATGTAACCGCCCTTGATTTTACGCGATATCATGCCTTTTACCAGATCGCCTTCTTTATAGCTGTTAGCCAGGGTCAGCCAGCCTTGAGCCTCCTGGGCCTTTTTATATGAAAGAATTATCTTTCCTTCTTCGTCTTCAACGTTATCGATATAGACATCTATTTCGTCAAGCCCTTCCACATCAACTCCCTTGAACTCTTCACGCAGGATTATGCCTTCGGATTTATAGCCCACATCGACTATTACCTCGCTAGGATTGACCCTTACCACCTTGCCTTTTACTATTTCACCTTCTGTTAATTCTTTAATAGAATCATAATAGGCATTTGCCAATTCTGTAGAAAAATTACTCATTTTTTCTAAATTCCTCCTTTGAAAAATTTTTCCAATTATCCCCTAAATATCAAATTTTGTCAATAAAAATTAAGCTGACCCAGAAAAAACTGCTATAGCTCTTTTATGGCCTCGACTACCTTAGCGGTTATATCACGGGCTGTGTCTTTATCTGAAATATTGTCGACTTTCTTAAAAATCACCTTTATTTGGCCTCTTTTAGGAAACTTGGCTCCTTTAGGCAATATCTTATCAGTTCCGGATATCCTGACGGCAATAACCGGAATTTTTGCCTTTTTGGCCAGAAAGCCTACCCCCGATAAGGAGCTATCAAAACTCCCTCCTCTTGTGCCTTGAGGAAAAATCAACAAGGGTCCGGATTTTAAAGCTTTTAAGTAATTACGCATACTGCTGGGTGAAACCTTCTCTCTGTCTACCGGCATGGCCTGCAGTTTCTTTAAGCAGTATCCAAAAAATTTATTTTCAAAAAGCTCTTTTTTGGCTACAAAATGTATCTTTTGCCTGATAAGTGTGGCTAAAAGAGGCGGGTCAAGATTGCTTAGATGGTTTGAGGCTAATATAAAGGGAATTTTCTCTTTATTCAGGGCAAATCCCTCAATTTCCAATCTTGAGAAAATCTTAAAAAAAACAATAGAAATAAAAACTGCTAACCAGTAAAACATATATGCAAATCTATACTATGACAAAATTCACCCCCTCTTTAATCGTATATCGGTTACGGTTAGGAAGCCCGTATCGTATATTGGTTAGGGTAACGTCTTTGTGATAAACTTCAAATTCGAATATCGAAATTCGAAACAAATTCAAAATTCTAATCTTTGAATGACCAAAACATATTAGTTTTGAACATTAGAATTTGGAAAATTCGATATTGTTTCCTATTTCGAGATTAGTATTTCGGATTTATTATATTACCTCACCGGATAACATTACCGAAACGGGCATCGCCTGCCGGCAGGCAGGTTACCGATAAACGTAAATGTTTTTTATAGAGACAGGATCATTTTTCTGCCCAGGTCAACCAGTCTGTCAGTAATCTTTTGGCTCTTCCCTTCGGCATAGACTCTGACAATAGGCTCGGTTCCTGATTTTCTGAACATAAGCCAAAAACTGTCTGTTATCAGTTTTACCCCATCCATAGGGTTAATCCTAAGGATATCCTTGCCCAAAATCTGCTTGGGCAGTTTCATCTCGCTTAAGCTTTTTTTAATGCTTTTAACTGAAACCGAAGTCCGGGCGTAAAAATAACGTCCGTATTGCTTATAAAATCTGGATAGAAGCTTTGGAAAATTAGTCTTTTCAAAAGCCAGCATCTCTAAAAGCAGAAGAAAAGCACAGCTTCCATCACGTTCTGGAATATAGCCCTTAAAACCAATGCCTCCGGCTTCTTCTCCTCCTATGGCAATAAGGTTCTTTTTAAAAAGGTTTGAGAGGTATTTAAACCCAACCGGAGTTTCATAACAGGCTACTCCTAATGATAAAGCAACTTTATCTATGACATCGCTTCCCACTACAGTCTTTCCTATCCCGGCTCTAATACCTCTGTTTTTTATCATGTGAATAGCCAATAAGGGAAGGATGACCTGAGCGTTGATATAATTACCTTTATTATCTATCATGGCTATGCGGTCTGCATCTCCGTCTAAAACCACCCCCATATCATAATCTGACTTTTTAATTATAGATATCAACTCTTTAAGGTTGCTTTCAACCGGCTCAGGATGGATTCCTCCAAAAGAAGGATTATGCTCATTATGCAGGTAATCTATCTTGACAGAGCAGGGCCCGAGTATTTTTTCAACAAAATTATCACCGCTTCCGTACATGGTGTCTACTATGACTTTTAATTTTAAGCGGCGTATTTTTTTTAGGTCGACAAAAGTCTTAAAAAAACTGATGTAGTCTTTTTTAAGATCTTTTATTTCAAGCAGATTTTTTCTTTTGGCTTCACTAAGCTCCATAAACTTGAGTTTACTTTTATTCAACAAGGCCTCAACAGAGTTAGTTACAGATTTATCGGCTGAACCGCCCTCAGAAGTCTTTATTTTTAACCCGTTAAACTGTGCCGGGTTATGAGAAGCTGTCATCATGATCCCTAAGTCGAATTTCGATTTAGCGCAATGAAAGCTTATTGCCGGGGTAGGCACATCAGTATCAGACAAAACAACCTTGATCTTATTAGCAGCCAGTACGCAGCCTGCGGCCTCAGAAAATTCCCGGGATAAAAACCTTCGGTCGTAGCCTATTACTACACTGCTTCTGCCTTTACTCTTTCTTTTAAGGTAATCAGCTATGGCCTGAGATACTATTTTCACATTTTCAAAAGTAAAATCCTGGGCTATTATTGCCCTCCAACCATCTGTCCCAAATTGTATCATTATTTAACCTCCGAATATAAATTATGCTCTTTAATATAACTTAAGACCTCATCTCTTAAGAGGTAACGAGCCGAAGAATTATTATAAATCAAATCTCTTATCTTTGAAGAAGAAATTTCAAGATGGGTTATCTCAATAGGAATAAAATCAGCAGGGTCAAGCAAAGGATAGTCTTTCCTTAAGGCGGCAACTATCTTGACCTGTTTTTTGATCTGCTGGAAATCTTTCCATGTAGAAAAAGAATTGGCTAAATCAGAACCGATTATCAAAAAGAATTCATCATCGGGGTAAGCCCTTTTTAACTCTCGGATAGTATCAATAGTATAGGAAGGCCCAAGACGTCTGATCTCAATATCAAGACAATTAAAATATTTATTATCAGCTGTAGCCAGCCTAAGCATTTCAAGGCGCATAAGGCCATCTACTATATTATTGTCTTTATGGGGGGATATGTTGGTCGGGATAAAAAAAATTTTATCCAGGTTTAATTTATCCAGGGCTTCCTGCGCTAAAACCAAATGTCCGATATGCGGCGGGTTAAATGCCCCTCCTAAAATTCCTATCTTCATATGCGTATTTGTCCGCTGCCTCTGCCTATCCACTTATAAGTTGTCAATTCTTCCAAACCCATCGGGCCGCGGGCATGAAGCTTGTCAGTAGAAATACCTATCTCAGCTCCGAGTCCAAACTGGAAACCGTCGCTGAAGCGGGTTGACATATTTACAAAGCAGCAGGCTGAATCCACACCCTTGGTAAATCTACGGGCATTAGCTTGATTTTTTGTCAAGATACTTTCGGTATGATGCGAACCATAGGTATTTATGTGCTCTATGGCCTCCTCCAAACCTTCGACTATCTTAACCGATACTATCAAATCTAAATACTCTGTGCTCCAGTCCTCTTTTTCAGCTTTTTTTAAACCGGGAAGTATCTTAAGAGCTCTTTTGTCTAATCGCATCGACACCCCTGCCTTGTCAAATTCTTTCTTAAGCAAAGGTAAAAATTTGCCGGCTATTTTTTTATGAACAAGTATTGTCTCCACTGCATTACATACTGAGGGTCTCTGGGCTTTGGCATTGACGCAGATCCTTAAAGATTTTTTAATATCTGCGCTGTCATCAATAAATATGTGGCAGACACCTTTATAGTGCTTGATCACCGGAATATTAGAAGTCTCTACGACCTTTCTTATTAAAGACTCGCCACCGCGGGGTATCACCAGGTCTATATACTCACTCTGCTGAAGGAGCTCATCGACTATTCCATGACCAGGCTTTTCTACAATAAAAAAGGCAGGAAAATCTATCTTACTCTTCAATAAACCCTGTCTGAGGGCTTTTGCGATAGCCTTGTTTGTATGCTCTGCATCTGCTCCTCCGCGTAAAATACCTACATTAGAAGTCTTGAATAAAAGACCAGTGCAGTCGCTGGTAACATTAGGCCTGGCTTCATAGATTATCAGGACAACGCCTATAGGCACTCTTACTTTGCTTAATTGTATTCCGTTAGGCCTACTTGTCTTTGAAATCTCCTGGCCCAAAGGGTGTTTAAGGGAGGCGATCTCTTTCAAAGAAAGGCTCATCTCTTTAAGTCTTTCATCATTTAAAGCAAGGCGCTCAATAAAGCTCTTTTTAAGGCCTTTCTTATTTGCTTTGACTAGGTCTTTAGCATTTTCAGACAATATAAACCTTTTATTTTTAAGTATGGCCCTGGCCATGTTTTTAAGGGCTGCATCCTTTTCTTGAGCCGATAAATCTGCTAATTTATAACTGGCCCAGCGGGCTTGTTTTACTAAATTTTTTACATAGCTGCTCACAGAGAACCCTCCTTACCAACGCAGCCGCATTCATTTGAATTCACTCTTACAAAGTTATCTCTATGTATCACCGCTTTTTCAAATTTTCTATTCCTGTTTATACTGTCTGAATCATACTCTATTACGCCATAACCCAGAAGATTGCCCTTTTCATCCCTTACTTCTACAGCATCTTTTCCTTTGAAGCTTCCTTCTACCCTGGCTATGCCTACTCCAAGAAGGCTCTTGCCTTTACTGATAATGGCTTCCTCGGCGCCGGAATCTATAAATACCTTTCCTTTGATCTTTTTGCTGAAAATTATCCAGCGTTTGCGGGCTTTTTCGATTTTGTCTTTGGCTAAAAAAACAGTACCTAGTTTCTCTCCTTTAAGGATGCGGCAGATTACTTTTTTCTCCCGGCCATAAGCAATATTAGTTTCGATCCCGGATGCCGTAGCTATTGCAGCAGCAGAAAGCTTTGTCTCCATGCCGCCGGTGGTATGAGTCTTATCTTCTCTTTTGGCTAAAGAAATTATTTTTGAATCTATATCTTTTACTTCTTCGACCAGCCTTTCTTTGTCAAGCAGGCCTTGGATATCAGAAAGCATTATCAGCCTTTGTGCGCCAAGCAGGTCGGCAACCCTTGCTGATATACAGTCGTTATCGCCAAGTTTTATCTCCTGAAAGGAAACTGCATCATTCTCGTTTATAATAGGAACGACATTCATGGCAAGAAGCTTCTCAATTGTCTTGCGTATGTTTATAAACCTCTGCCGGGTGTCAAAATCATCCCAGGTAAGCAGAATCTGAGCACAAGTCCTTTTATGGACATTGAACTGGGCGTTAAAAATATCCATAAGGATTATCTGACCAAGACTTGATATTGCCATAAGAGCGTAAGTATCCTGGGGCTTTTTCTTAAGGCCCAGCTTGTCCAGACCGCAGGCTATGGCCCCTGAAGAAACAAGCACTATCTTATACCCCAGCTCCTCGGCCTTGAGGATGTCTTTTACTATATCTGAAACCAGCTTTGAATCTAGTTTTCCTTTTGGGGCTATTACACTGCTTCCTATCTTTACTACTACTATCTTCATAATTGTCTTAACGTCTTTGGGTTACGGTTATGATGCCCGTTTTGTCCTTGGGTTATGTCTATCGTACTTATTTTCTATATATTTAACGTGACCGTAAAACCTAAACGATAAGGGCTTCTTAACCCTAACCGTTACCGAAAGCCTAAAAGATTGTCCTGCTGTTAGAAACTGTAAACCATGGATTTGTAATATTATAACAAAACTGCCTAAAAGAAACAGAATAAATATTTGCACTCATACTTATTGCACTTACCCTCTATTGTTGCTATACTTCTTATATGTCAAGCCTAAAAAGAACTTTTATTCGCTTTATACAGATATTGATAAATCTAACCGTAGAAGCTCTTCTAAAAATAAAGGTCCAGGGCAAAAAAAACATTCCCCGGGTGCCATCAGCCCTTATTGTTGCCAACCATTGCAGTTATCTAGACGTGCCGGTAATCGGACATACTTTTTTTCATAACCTGATGAATATCAGCTGGGTGATCTCTAAAGAAAACTTTAATTTTTGGTTTTTAAAATGGCTTTTTTTAATCTTTAAGGTCATCAGGATCAATGGGACTATCGATAAAGTTATAAAAGACTTGGATGACAGACGCTGGGTTGTTATATTTCCTGAAGGCGGTGAGCGCTGGTGTCCGCCCAAAAAAGAAAAAAAACACAAAGCTAAAAAAGGAGCAGCGGTGATCGCTCTTACGACCGGAGTAACCATGATACCGGTGAAAATAAGTGGGGCCGATAAAGTCCTGCCTCCTAGGTCGTTCAGGTACCAAGGCCGGCACACCATTAAGGTATCTATCGGAAAACCCTTTTCTTACCCTAAGGTAAATAAAGCTAAAATAGATAAAGAAACTGCCCAAAAAATCACTCAGGAAATATTTGAGAAGATCCAATCAGTTTGAAAATATAAAATTATTTGCTTTGGGAAGAAGTGGCAACTATCCGGGATATTTTTAGGGTGGTTAGGATTTGACGATGCCCTTGTTTTTTGCGGTATTTTTTTCGGCGCTTCGACTTGTAAACTAATATTTTTTTTGCCTTACTCTCACCCTGGACTTCGGCTTCAACCTTAGCCTTATCAAGATAAGGGGTGCCTACCTTGACGCTCTTTTCGTCAGCCAAAAGAAGAACCTTATCAAAGGAAACCTTTCCCTCTTTTTCCTTAAGGCGCTGGACGTCTATTGTGTCGCCTTTTTGCACTAAATACTGCTTTTTTCCGATTTCTACTACTGCTAACATAGGCTAGATATTAACATATCGGCTAAAAGACGTCAAGTATTTCTTAGGGGATAAAATTT